>JBKJUN010000748.1:0-4105 GCA_046590555.1 Bryobacter sp.
CTCAGGGACATTCTGTGGATTCATTCTCCCTCAAGACCAAGAGTAAACCCGATACCTAGGTATCGGGTCAAGGGGTTTTTTCGATTTCTTGCGTAAAGAAAATATGGGGTTTCAATACGAAGCGGTCCCAAACGAGGCTAATCCGTTGGGGATAGTTGCAAATGGAACTGAGCCCTTAGCTCGGACTTTACAGCTTCACGCGTATACTTTTCCGCAAGCCAGCGGCAATGCCCTTCTGTGTTCCCCGACATTGGGCGCTTCTGTTCTTCGGGGGAAGGGTTTCTTCTATAAGCGTCCGCTTGGAGCGAGTGTTTCTTCGCTTCCGCTTGTTGGTTCTCTGCCTGTAGACGGTAGAATTCGGCCAATATGCTATGGTCTGCGCCCGTCCTTACCCTCGCTTCAAGCGCTTTGGCTTGCTTTCTCGTCAGCGGATGATTTGCAGCAGCCTGTCCGAAAGCGGCCAGCGTCATTCCGAAAAAATGCGGTCAATACGAATTTTTTCAGAGGGACGGCCGAGGGATTAAGCAGGACGCGCTGCTCATTAGTAACGATTGACTCCACGCTCGGTGATCCAATGGAAGCCTCTGCTCTTGAGCGGCATCTTATCGATGTCGATCGTCCGCAGGCTGATGCGGACCGGCGTGCCGGAGATTGATCCTTCGAGCAGCACGTGTGAGGCGTCGGGACGCGACCAGGTGAGCTTATCGCGGTTGTCGATCGTGATGGCGCTCTTCGCCTCATCGTAATTCACGTTGAGAATCACCGTCGTATCGTCATTGGTGCGCACGCCTATCGCCTTAGGGGACCGCATCACGACCTTGCGCCAAGTGGCGGGCTTCCACTCCGCAATTCCGTTTCGCTCGAAGGATTCCACGTCGTAGAGTCCGTGCAGTGGCGGGCGGGGAAGAGTGGCAAGCCGCCGCGAGGCCTGGACACCCTCAGTGAGCTGGCTGTACAGTACCGCGCCTACGAACAGGACTTTCGCCACGCCAACTCCAGCGTGCATCCAGGGGCGAGAGAATCCGAAAGCATCGACATCGGCACGCGCGACGGGACGATTGCGGACAAAGAAATCGAGGAGCCGCTTCAGGTCCGGCACCGCGAGCAGGATTGCCATCATTAGAATATGCATGGAGTACAGCTTCACCGGAACGTCATAGCATAAGTTCAAGGCGACCACGTTCACCATCACGGCCGCACTGACGAGCGCGCCCAGCAATGTAGTGCGGCGGGAGAGCAGGAGCGCGCCGCCTATCACTTCACATATCCCGGAGAAGATCACGTAGGGAACCGACACGCCCATGAAGCTCCACAGTACTCCCATGGGTGAGAATTCGCCGTAGGGCTGAATCAGTGTGAGGGGGCCGGGCGGCCCGAATTGCTGCGGAAAGATTTTGGCGAATCCGTATTCGAATAGCGTGACAGCCAGCATATAACGCAGCAGAATCCGGAACCAGAAGTGGAACCAGACGTAATTGGGACGCTGGCGGTCGAACACCGACCAGACCAGCGTTGCGGCGAGTGCCAGAACGAAAAACAGCAGCGCGGTGATGTACCCCAGTGTGGTGTCCGAGCTCCCAGTCGGGAAGTAGGTCGCGGCCTGGCCGGTGACGTGAAAGACGCGGGTCGCGATCCACGGCACGATCATGTGTACCGGTTGGTTCAGCCAGTCGGAAATTTCGTTACCCCCGGGTAGACTATCGAGGAAGTCGGCGCGCCCTTTTTCGGGCCATGAGTACAGGAGGAAGTAGCAGAAGGCGAACCTAAACAGCACCCGCTCGGCCGGATGCCATCGCCTGACTTTCGGTGATGGAACCGGGTTTTCGACCGCTGCTGCTTCTGCCGTTTGCATCGGGTGATTGTATCCCTATCCGTGGCGCGCGGTGTTGCGCAGACGAGAGTGAGTCTACCGCACGCAGATGATGATCGAGCGGATAACGCTCGATTCGGAATCCCTGTGCGATTGGTTGCGGCGACGATAGTGTACAAAAGTCTCGGAGAAGTCGTTCGGGCAATCGGGTTCGGAAAGCCGGAATTCGAGTCAGGACTAACCCTGATTCGTGCACGGCTGAAGAACTAAAACAGAAATGTGGGCGGATGATCTGGAAAACGGTCTCGTCCCTGATACGAATTCTTTATCACTCGCCCACCCTGCCGGTATTACTGCTTAGCCGGAAGGAAATTGTCCAGTGTCCAGACTTGGGCGTGGGAGTGGTTTACAGAAATTGCAGCGTAGTTGCCGTCAGGACTGGTAGCAAAATCCCGGATTGTGCCAGCGAGCGTTTGTCGTTTGGGTTCGCCGCCTGAAAGGGCGTAAGTCCAAATCTCGCGGTTTTTTCCTGTAGCGCCGGTCCGGAAATTCGCGAACACGTGCTGGTTGTCCGAACTCCAATCGGCTCCCCACACATTCATGTGAGTGTTTACGGGTCTTTTGAACAGATCCTTAACGGATCCAGAAGCGATATCGTAGATGCCTATCCAGGCAAATGTGGTCAGGAGCAGTGATTTGCCATCTGGTGATCGTCGAATGTTCATGGGTCCCTGGTCGTTCAGGTCACGATCGAGCAGCGAGGTCACTTTTCCGGTTGCGAGATCCACGTTCTTTAGACCCGCCGCCCCTGCCAAATGGAAGACGGACTTTCCATCAGCGGCTGGTGTGAACACACGGCCAACTTCTATATTGCATAGGAAGGTGTTCACTCCTGTACTGGCATCAATGCGATAAAGGCTGCTTGTTGAGTCTTTGGCCAGTATTGTAGCGATTAGGGAGGAACCATCAGGCATCCATTCAAAACGCAGCATCTCGCCTTGAGTTGTCAAAATACGCTCGTTCATTGATTCGACACTTCGAATCCGGATGGCCTGGGAGGAAGAAGCAGAAGCGAGCCATTTACCATCTGGAGAAAATCTTGGATTTCCAACATTGTTTGGAAATCCGATGGGACTGACTGGCACTGTCCAGACATCATCTGACGAAATCCCGGAAGTGAGGCTCAGCTTTCGCAGCGCGGCTTCGTCCTTCTGATTGTTAGTGCCATAAACCAGCGATCCTGAGGAGGTGAGTCCTAGTGCAGTTGCACCCTCGGTGATGGGCAAATGCAACCTCTTGGGCTCGTTGGGCGCCAGGCCGTTCTTGATGTTGAGAGTGTATAAGTAGCTGCCGACCGGAACTGAACGCATGAAGACGATAGAGTCGCCAGAGGGGGACCACCCCATAAGAGTTGCGTCCTGAGCAACCAACGATTCCTTTTGCGCTGCCCCTGTGGTGGGGATTACGTAAACATTGCTCTTTTTCCCGCCACGCACAACAGGCTCGGAATAGGCAAGCCATTTACGGTCTGGCGAGAAGGTGATTGAATGTTTGACCCGTGTGCTCGATGTCGGTATTTCGCGACGCTCGCCTGTGTCGGGTGAAAGCAGCACTATTTTTACTGACGAGTTATAGGTATCTATCTGTGTTGATTCGTATGTCGCTACCCACTTGCCATCTGAAGACCAGCCATGTGCTTCAAAGAATAGTCCCTTCTGGGGTTTGCGCAAAATCCGTTCGCCAGTGCCATCCGCGTTGATGATGCGCAGCTGATAAAAGCCATTCTCCTTGGCCTCTGGAGCCCAGCCATCCCAGTTAAAAATGATCCGCTTGCCATCGGGTGAAATGGAGGTGGACTCGACTTCGCCCAGCGCTTTCTCGTAGCCACCATAGTTAGTAATCCGGCGTGACTCGCCATTTTTGAGATCCCGGATGGCGAGATCGCCGGTTGACCAATCGACATGCGAGAGATATCGGCCATCGGCTGACACCCTTCCCCAATAATCGATTGCGTCATCCCAAACCAGCTTTATGCGTGGGCCTGCTGAGGTGTTGCCGCTGGTGCCCATCGCCACCAGGCGAGCGTTGGCTTGAGATGCGTAGTTGCCAACAGCGGCATAGTCTTTGACGATGCGTTCATATGAGGTTCGCGCTTCCACCTGCCCCAGCTTTTCCTGGCACTCACCCATTTGGAGCAGCGCCTTGGCAGCGATATCCGGCTGCCGTTTGAACTTGTCCGCAATCTGGCGATACTCCGCGATCGCCTTCTTTAGATCGCCGTTGATGACTGCCGTA
>JBKJUN010000830.1:0-1186 GCA_046590555.1 Bryobacter sp.
ACCGAATCAGGCGAAGCTGATTCCGGCAGGCGCGGATCTGGTGATGCAGATGCACTATACGTCGACCAAGAAAGATAGCGAGGACATGACAAAGATTGGAATGGTGTTTTCGAAGCAAGCACCAGAGCAACGCATCATGTCTTTGATCGCAGGCGACGAGGCATTCGTGATTCCGCCAGGAGATCCGAACTATCGCGTAAGCGGGAGTTTTACGATTCCGAACGATGCGACTCTTTTGAGCTTCTTCCCGCACATGCATTTGCGCGGGAAGGCCTTTGAGTATTATCTGGTGGATGGCGACAAGCGCGAGCCGATGCTCAAGGTAAACAACTACGACTTCAACTGGCAGTTGACCTATCAACTGGCCAAGCCGCTGGATATGAGGCGTGGGATGAAGATTGAGGTAGTGGGTGTATTCGACAACTCACCGAACAACAAGTACAATCCAGATCCAAAGTCGGAAGTACGTTGGGGCGAGCAGAGCTGGGAAGAGATGGTTTATGGCTTCTTCGATGTGGCTGTAGACGCTCGATATGACCGGCGTTCGTGGTATCAACGCAAGCCGTTGCCTGGCAAAACGGAATAGCAAAACGGGCTGGAGCCTTGGTATACTAATGGTTTCGGCCCTTCTCCAAGAGGGCGCGTAGCTCAGCTGGTTAGAGCGCCTGCTTCACACGCAGGAGGTCCGGGGTTCGAGTCCCTGCGCGCCCACCATTCAAAACAAAAGACTTACCTTCACCTTCCGCACCGTTCCCCACTACTGAATTGCGTCTACTTTGGTGATTTCTTTGACCATCGCTTTTTGAAGTACTTCTTTGGGTACCCCACCAGCGAGACTCAGAGCCTCCACCGCAACGCGCTTGGCATCCATGCGGACGTGGCTGTATCGTTCCAGCATTGCTCTGCTAACGTGGCCCATGATCGACATCATCCCGAATTCCGAGATACCTGCCTCGGCCATTTTGGTGCAAGCCGAATGCCTCAGGTCATGGATGCGGATGGAGACGCCAGCCGCGTCGCGAACGCCCTCCCAGGCCTTACGGATATTCACCAGCCGCCGCGCGGAGTCGTACACGCCGGTCTTGACGCAGAACGGGAACAGATAACGCCCCGATGCGACACCGCCGCATGTTTGCCGGTGCCATTCCGCGAAAGACAGAACGACCTGATAGAGGTCTTCATTCAT
>JBKJUN010000861.1:0-5353 GCA_046590555.1 Bryobacter sp.
GTCGCGGAGGCCTTTGGGGTCGCTGATGCGGATGCGGATTTTTTCTGCCGCTCCGACGTTGACTGCTACCGGGCCGACGATGCCGCCTGCGGTGACGTCGACCTCTACCGGATCGCCCCACCAGCAGTTGTTCCAGTGGTTGACGTGGCTGGGCTCGGCGCAGAGGCGGTAGTGGCCGGGCTCGATGTCGAGGAAGCCGAAGTTGCCTTGCGGGTCTACCGTGGTGGATCTGGCCGAGGCCTTGAAGGCGGATTCGGATTTCTGGCTGCCGAGGATTGAGAAGAGCATGACGAAGGTGCCGCCGACGCCGTTCTTCTGTTCGTTTAAAACGCGGCCTGAAACGATGCCGGTTTTGGCCCCGATGTTTGGTACGGGTTGTGCGGACAGAATTGCGGTGAGGCCGAGGATCGCGATTGTGGCTTTTGTGATTTGCATGGTTGAAGTCCTAGGGCTTGGTCCAGGTTCCGAAGTATTGCCAGCCAGCGCTGCCGCCGACGTAGGCGTAGACCTGATAGGTTCCATTGACCCACCAATGGAAGTGCATCGGAATCGTTGCGGAGAAGAGGTTTCCTCCGGCTGGGCCTGCGTTCATCTCACTGCCGTTGGCAGTGCAAGTATCGCTTGTTAGGGTATTGCCGTTGAATTGATAGAGCCAGTTTTGCTGGTATTCGTAATAGGGAGGGAATGCCGCAATACCGGCATACCATTCCTCTGCGGAGAATCGACCGATGCTGATCGAGCAGGACCCTTGTGCATTGATTGAGGACGAATTCGGGGCCAGAGACAGAGCGATGGAGCTAATGTTGCCACCACCGCTGGGGTGGGAGGCGCTAAGCACGAAGCTTGGGTCACTGCCGGCACCGTTGATGGGGGTGACACTGATCACCGTAGGCGGAGGTGGAACCGAAGTTAGATAAATGGTGGACTCAGCCCATCGGGTGGCATCGATGGAACTGGTAGCCCGGATCGTGATGTACTGCCCCGTTGAGATGGGAGATGGGGCAGTGAAGACCGTAGAAGTGCCGCTGGTGGTGGATAGTGTGCCGACGGCGGGAGATCTGCTCCAGACGATACCGCCGCTGGTGGCGCTGGCGGTGTAAGTCTGGGTTTGAGTTGCCTGGAGAGTGACTTGCGAAGCGGGCGAAATGGACACACTAACCGGGGGTGCAGGGATGGTCCAGGTGCCTTTGGCGACATGGCCGCCGGTGGCAGTGCCGTTGGCTCCAAGACCGTAGAGATAGACTTGCTTGGCCCCGGTGAAGTTTGCGTTGAAGGTGAAGTTGAAGGCGACTGTGGCGACATTGTTGACATAGCTGGCCGTGGAGCCTGTTGCGAAGAGTGTGCATTGGCTGGTGCTTTGACTGCCACCCGGGGTGACTTCGAGGTTCGTGCCATTGCTGAAGTTGAAGAGATAGAACTTGTTGGTGGCGCGAACCCATGAGCCAGAACAGGTTGGCTCACTTCCGGTAAGATTCTGGGTGATGTTGATGTAGACCGTATCGAGAGAGCTGGAAAGGTCTCTGAGCGTCAGAGTGCTGGTGAAGATTTGACTGAGTCCGGTACCCGAGGCAGGGCTTAGGCTGTCGGCACTGATGCCGGGTCTGACTGCGATCGAGGTAATCGTGGTTTTGGACGTGTCGGCAACACTTCTGGCTTGCATAAGAACATTCAGGTCGGTCGTGGTGAAGGGGGCAGAATAGGCACCAGAAGTGGTGATTGAGCCGTAGCTGCTATTGGCTTCTGGCAAGAACCAGGTGAGGCCGGTGTTGGCCGTGTTTAGGACGTCGGCTAGCATTTGGGTCGGCGTGGATTTGTAATAAACGGTTGTGGGTCTTATGTTTGTGACCACAATGCCAGGATTGAGGGTGACAGCGATGCTTGCCGATTTGGTGACATCGGTAGTACTGGTAGCAGTAACAGTAATGGCTTGCGCGGTGGAGAAGCCACTGCCTGCGGTGAGGAGGCCAGAGGTGGAGTTGATGCTGGCGAAGGTGGTGGGAGTGACAGACCATGTGACGCCGCCGAAGTTGGTAGCAGCGGTATAGGTTGCAGTCTGGGCGGTGCTGAGGCTTGAGGGTCCGCCGCTGATGCTGACAGTGACAGCCTTACGGGTGATCGAGACGGTTCTGATACGGGTGCCGTCCTGGAGGCTGGTGGCGGTGAGGGTGTGGGTTTGATCTGCGGCGACAGTGCTTGCGGCGAAGGTGTAGTTGTTGCCGCTGGCGGTGCTGCCGCTGGGGGCGGCGGGGGTGATGGACCAGGAGACGCCGGTATTGGTTGCATTGGCAACTGTGGCAGTGAGGAGTTGGGATTGTCCGGGGAACAGATTTACGGGGCCTGCGGGGTTGATGGTGACCGCGGGTAGGAGGGCCACAGTGATGTTTGTGGTGGCGACGAAGGTTGAGGGCTGCCCCTGGTTGTCGAGGAGGGTGGCTTTGGCTGCAATGATGCCGGCACTGGCGTTGGCAGGGATGGTGTATTGGCGGGTGGAGGCGTTCCAGGTACCGATGTTGGGAGTGAATTCGTAGTTGTAGCTCCAGGTGCCGGGGCAGGTGTTAGTGACGTTCAACACGGTGGTATCGCCGGGGGCGAGTGCGCTGGGAGTGGCAGCGAAACTTAGATTGGGGCTGCAGGAGCCGTTGACGCGGACGGTGGCGGTACCGTATCTGCCACTGATCACTTCGGTGACTCTGACTATAAAATCGCGAGGTACGTCGAGGAAGCTTGGCGGGACAAAGCGGCCCTGATTGGTCAGGCCAACACCGTAGCCGCCTGGCTGGACACTCCAGTCGATAGGAGTGGTAATCGAGGCACCATTCATTGTGGCGTAGAGCTGCGTTGAGGCCGCGCCTGCGGAGGTTGTAAGTGGATTGGGAGTGATGAGAATCTGGCCTGCGGAAGATTGCTGCGAGACCCCAACGGTGTTGAAGATGGTGGTGCCACGGAGTTGGGCACGGACGATGATCAGGTCGCCCTCGGCAAGCGTTGTACCGGAAGTTGAATAAACGCCGGTGGAACTGATGATGCCTGCGGGGCTAAGCTCTGTGCCTGCGCTGTTGCGGCGTGTGACAGACCAATCGATCTGGGTGCCGCCGCAGACGCCGGAAGTGGTTGCGGCGAAAGCAGTAGTGCCAACGTTCAGATTGAGACCACCGCCTGAAGGTGAGAGTTGGATGCGGGCTTGAATGGCACTGTTATCGGTGATTGCGGCGAAGTTTACCGGGACGCTGGCGGGGGAGACGCCACCGGGATTAGTGACTGCCACGTTGACGGTGGCTGAGCCGGAGCTGACATCACCCGCGCTGACACAGGTGGAAGAGGCGCTGCTTGCAACTACATTCAGGCCCGCGCCTGAAGCTGACCAACTGAAGGATGGGTTGGAAGCATTGACCGTGGCAGCGACAATAGTTCCCGCGTAGGGGCCAAGCTTGATGGGGCTGGGGCTGACGCTGAGTACACTGCCGCCAACGGGAAGGATGCGCATGGCGATGGAGCCGGAAACGTTGCTTTGGGTCTCTCGTGCGGTGAGGCTAATGTTGGTGATGGAGCCGATGCCAGCGGGGGCGTCGTAACGGTAACGGCCAGAACCGAGATTGGTGAGTGTGCCGGGGGTGCCATTGGGGAGGGTCCATTCCCAGATAGGGACGTTGATTGGGCAATTGAAATCGGCGAGGTTCGCTGTAACTTCGATACTGCCTCCACTGACGATGTCTTGAGAAGAGGATCGAACCGGGCTGGCGGTATTGAACGGGGCGAGGCTTCGGGTTGTGGCACCAGAACCCGTAGAAGTTTGGCCGTTGAGTGAGGTGGCCCGAACGGAGAGGGTTTGCGAGCAATAGTTTCTAGCGGGTGGAATGTATTGGCGGCGATTGATCGGATTGCCTGCAACCATTTGGAGAGAGCCATAGTAAGTGGCTGGACTAAGGTCCCAATTCCAGTTGGTTGTACCAGCAGTGGTGGCGGTGGCCTCATAGACATCAGGCTGCCCTGATACCGGGGCGACAGTCACGATGGTGGAGGCATCCAGAATGGTGAGTGTGAGAGACCGCTGGCGGCCTGCGCCATCTGCCGCAGAAATAGTTACAGTTCGACCAGCAGAACTGGTAGATGGGGCATTGTACAAAACGGAATTGACTCCTGTTAATGGGCCAGTAAAGGTGCCATCACTGGAATTAGGAGCTGCCCAAGTCATGGGAATCGGAACTCCGGTAATGGCATCGCGCGATGTGAGCGTTACGCTTTGGACTTCAAATAGGGTGGCACCGGGAGCAGCAACAATTTCAGGATTGGAAGCTTTGCTCTCAATGGCAATGACGCGACCGTTGACGCGGATGTATTCCTTAGACAGATCCTGGCCGCCAACAGTGGGGCAGAAATATGAATATCCGATGACTAAGTAAAGTCCGAAGCGAACCAAGTGTCTCGTCATAGCTGGACTTTGGTTGTAGCACGAGTTAGCGGGTTCAAGTCAAGCTAGGGCTGTTTCAGAAACGGAACAGGAAGATGGTCGAAAATGGGATTTAGTGCTCAAAAACAGGTTTACAGGACTCACATTCTCGAAGGCCTTGCCCGACTGCAAGCTGTTTTTCTACTTAGTATGAATTTTGGTTTGGTTTGGTTCTGTTTGGTTTGGATTCAATGAGATAGGGGAGTTGATGATTCTAAGAAATTTATTTTGTGTAATTTCAGCCCAGCTAATGCGTTCTGAAAATGGAACAGGCCCTAGATGGTGTTCGTGGTACTTACAGTATCGGGTCAGGAATACTGCCTTGGGTGTGTAGCTTGATTTGTCTTGACGCTGCTGGTGGAGCAGGCCGAGGTTCCGTTATACAGGAATTGCTGTCGCTATATTGGGGTGGGGAGGCTGGCAGAATGAACTGTCTCGACTGCAATTTCGGCAAGATTTTCATAAGGCAAGTTTCGCCTCCTCCAATGATGTTAGCCTCCGACTGCCCAGACTCCGGCCTTTGCTCGGCCAGGGAACTCAAGTGAGATTCCCGACACTTTCCGGTTTAACGCAGGAGCAAGCCGTACAGCCAAATCACTCAGCAGCATCTTCACAAAGTCTTCAGATCCCAATGGTTGCCGGAATATGTCGCCGTTTTCAACCGCTTGAGCTGGCCCTCATCTCAAGGGCTTGCCAGCAATTCTTCCCAATGCTTCGCCCCACCTGAGGCGCGCCAAAATCGCATGTCCAGCAAGTGCGAAGTGGCACGAATTGTAATCGAATGAACCGGGATTGCGTGAAGTAGATGCTGGTTGGCGCGGAGGCAGGCTGGCAGTCAGCACGTTTGACATGGCCATTATTTCTGGCCATATTCAACCTATGAACGTTTCTGTTGCAGAGGCCAAA
>JBKJUN010000095.1:0-1568 GCA_046590555.1 Bryobacter sp.
TGTAGAAGAGCGTGTCGGCCGCCTGATTGCCGCCAAGGTCAACGATGCGGAAGGTCTGCCCCTTCTTGACTTCATGGATCCAGCCTTCGCCGGCAGGCAGCACGGAATCGTAGATAGCCGTGGCGGGATCGAGGTTGCTTTCAATTAGTAGGCGATCACTCATTAAAGGAAGTACCTTTCGGAATTGATGAAGCCTCGAGTGTTCTCGGGACACGAGTTGCGGCAGAGATCATCGGGCTTGGGAGGATCGACCCGGTGGAAGCGAAGGTGAACGGGTTTGGGTCTGTAGACCGGGCTGGGATCGAGTGGATGCGGGTTGGTATCGATGATGAGCAAGGTGTTCATCTCGGCGCGCATGGTAACCGAGTCTCCAGCCTTTGAGTTGCCAGGGATGAAGTTCATGCGGCCTTCATCGTCGACTTGCACCTTCGAGAAGAAGTTGATTTGAGCCTGAAGATCGCGACGGTCCATGTTGAACTTGGCGAGTTCTCGCAGGAAGTTCTGGCGTGTGGAGGTGTACCAGTCGTTGCGAAATTCCTGATAGCTGTGTTCGCCGTATTTGGCCTTGACGCTCTCGTCGGTGGAGTGGGTGCCGATGGGATCGTGCCAGCCGACGGTGTCGTCGATGATCGAACACAGCACGCGGCCCATGTCGGAATAGATGCAATGACCTTTGGTGAGATGGGCCGTGTGCTGGCCCTTCAAGGTGTCGGGCATGTTGTAGCGCTCGACTAGGAGTTCAAAATTAAAGAAAGTGATGGGGACGTTTGCCCCACCCTCAATATCGGTAATCTGCAACGCCGTGCCGCGCTTTAGAACATGCGCAAAGCTGGCGCCGCCACGCAACTCTTCTTCAAATAAGAGTGTATCGGGGGCCATAAGGCTCTCCTTTCAAACGGTCCAGATGTCGTTGAAGAAATCGGCGGGGAAGACTAAAAACGGATGGGGGGACCACAGCAAACGTCCATGGCGGTGATGCTCAGCATAACGCTGAGACTCACCTTGCGCTCATTGTTGCGGGCCATGGGCATTGCAGTAAAAATTTAGGGTCGCACAACTAGTTGCCTGGCTGCAAGACAACTTTCATAAGACCCGGTTCGTTGGCATAAAGCCGCTCAAACCAGCTAGCGCCATCTTCGAGAGGAGCCAGGGCTGAGATGATCGGGTCGACCTTGATTGCGCCACGGGCGAGCAGATCGATGCATTGCGGGAATTCGCCAGAACTGGCAGCAGAACCCTGCAAACGAATCTGGCGGCTGACGACAACCTGGAGCGGGATCTCGACCTTGGGCGTGATGTTGCCGACGAGGGTGACCATGCCGCCCTTCTTGACGCCCATGATGGCGGTCTCGATTGGCTTGCCAGCGCCAACCACTTCGATTGCGACGTCAGCACCTCGGCCACCGGTAAGGTCTTGAACGGCCTTGACTATATCGACGTTTTTCGGGTTGAGGCCGACGTCGGCACCGAGTTGCTTGGCTAAATCGAGCTTGGAGTCTTCCAGATCGACCGCGATGATTTGGCCGCAGCCGGCCAGGCGCAGGGTCTGAACCACCAGAAGACCAATC
>JBKJUN010000968.1:0-2639 GCA_046590555.1 Bryobacter sp.
CCGGATGCTCAACACCAACTCCCCCCAGTTGATCGACAACGATTCCCTCAGCGGTCGCCTCGACCATCAGCTCTCCACCAAAGACACCCTCACCGCCCGCCACGCCTTCCTCACCCAAGAAGTAAAGGCCTTTCAGCTCATCAAGGGTCAGAACCCGGACACCTCCACCAAATCCCACGTTTCAAATTTGACCTGGAATCGCGCCTGGTCTCCCAACACCATTACCTCTTTCGCCATCGGCTTCGAGCGAGCCCGCACCCTCATCATGCCAGAGCGCAACAACCTCGGTCCCCAGATCTTCATCTCTGCCGTCCTCACCCCCATCAACGCTCAGAACGCCATCCCCATCAACCGTACCGAGAACAAATTCCGCTACTCCGGCAACTGGCGTCAAACTCGCGGCCGCCACCAATTCACCGCCGGCTTCTCCATCGTCAGGCGTCAACTTAACGGCTTTGAAGGCGACTCGCAACTTGGCGCAATCCAGTTCAACAACAACCTCGGCAACGACGCTCTCACCAACCTCCGCCTCGGCATCCCCGTCTTCTACTACATCTCCATCGCAGTCAGACCTCTCACCCGGGGCTTCCGCAACTGGGACAACTTCGCCTACGCCGGCGACACCTGGCAGCTCAACCAGAAGCTCACCTTCTCCTACGGCGTCAACTACCGTCCCAACTCCAAACCCACCGAAGTCAACAACCTCAACGACGTCGGCTACTACTCCGACAGAAACAACTTCGGCCCCACCGCAGGCTTCGCCTACCGTCCCTCCACCAACAACCGCTGGGGCGTAATCCGCGCCGCCTACGGCCTCCACTATGGCGAGATCTTCCCGGTCACATTCCAGTCCATCCGCTTCAACGCCCCCAACAACATCAAGCTAGTGATCCCCGACCCCGATCCACTCAATCCCTTAAGCAAGATCCCCGCCGACATCACCAAAGCCGGCCGCACCGTCCTCTACGCCTTCGCCAAAGACCTCTCCACTCCCTACGCGCACCAATACAACTTCAAGTGGGAACTGCCCCTCACCAACAACGTCCGCTTCGAAGCCGGCTACATCGGCAGCCGAGGCCTCAAGCTCCTCCAGCGCTGGTTCCTCAATCGTTCCGTCCAACTCCCGGGCCTGCCCGTAACCACAGCCAACATCGACGAGCGCCGCCCTCTTCCCCAATACTCTGACATCCGCTACACCACCAGTTCCAGCCGTGGCTATTACGACGCCTTCAAAACAGCAATCACGATCCCCCGCTGGAAAGGCGCATCGCTAGAAGCCGCCTACACCTTCTCAAAGTCTCTCGACGTAGGCGGCAACTACACAAACACCGCATACGACAGCGACGGCTTCAACAACCGCAGCCAGACAGAATACGAAACCATCAAAGACCTAAAGGGCCGCAGCGATTTCGACCAACCCCACGCCGTAATCATGAGAGGCAGCTACCAGCTCCCCTTCAAAGGAAAGCGCCTCGGCCGCTGGAGCATAAACAGCGTCTACCTCGCAAAAACCGGAACCCCCTTCAACCTCAAGACCGGCTCCGACGCCCCCGGCTTCGGCAACGTAGACGGCATCAGCGGAGACCGCCCCAACATCCTGGACCCAACCATTCTAGGCAGAACGGTCGGCAACCCCGACAACTCCAAACAGCAACTCCCAAGATCCGCCTTCGCCTACATCCCCCTAGGGAAATTAAGCGGCAACGTAGGCCGCAACGTCTTCCGTCGGGGCCACATCCGAAACCTGAACGGCAGCATTAGCGGCGACTGGACTCTGCCTCATGACCTGAAGCTAAACTTCCGCACCGAAGCAATCAACCTCAGCAACACGCCCCAATTCGCCGAACCCGGAACCTCCCTAACCGACCCCAACTTCGGCGTAATCACCAACACCCTAAACGACGGCCGAGCCCTCCGCTTCCAACTCCGCCTCAGCTTCTAGCAAGCGCCAGGCGCTAAAATCGAAGTATGTTCACGCTGTATCGAAAGCCTTCCGCTCAACTCGCCCGTCAACTCCAGTACCTTCTCGATCCTCCTGCAGGCTCCAAGGCCAAAGCAGCCCAACTTCATGGAGTAGACCTGACGCTGCTAATCGAACAATTGCAGCTAACCCCAGCAGAGCGGGCCACCAAACTCGAAAGCGCGTCAACAGTGTTGGATGCCGTCCGGGGAGTAGCTCGTAAGCGTGCCTGATGCAATTCGCAAGGGCAGTACAAACACTTTGTGATGCAGAAGTCGAGTTTGTAATCATCGGCGGACTCTCCGCCACATTTCATGGCAGTGCACGCATCACATTCGACCTCGACATCTGCTACTTGAGATCAGCCAGAAATCTTAACCGGATCGTGGCGGCTCTGGCTTCATTTCATCCCAGGCCAAGAGGTTTCCCCAAAGAACTCCCTTTTGTCTGGGATGACACTATGCTCAAGAACTCGACGATCCTGACGCTTCAGACAGACGTGGGCGAAATAGACCTCCTCGCCGAAGTTTCTGGCCTCGGAACCTTCGAAGATCTTAAGCAGCACTCCATGAAAGTCGACGTTTTCGAGCGCAGCGTATTCACTCTCGATCTTCCTGCCCTGATCCGCGCCAAGAAAGCTACGGGCCGCGAAAAGGACATTGCCCACCTCAAAGAACTG
>JBKJUN010000177.1:0-5015 GCA_046590555.1 Bryobacter sp.
CCCCGGAGCCCCGGCGATGTCTTCGCGATGCCCAGTGTATTCAGCAAAGAAAAAAGTCTTATCCTTGACGATCCGGCCTCCGCCCGCAGCACCAAATTGGTTGTAGTGAAAAATCCCGCGCTTCTGTCCTCGGGCGTTAGCAAAGAAATTGTTCGCTCTCAATCGATCATTGCGGAAGAACTCATAAACCGTGCCGTGATATTCATTGCCTCCGGCCCGCGTTGCCACGTTGATCACGCCCCCGCCGCTGCGTCCATATTGCGGCCCAAACGTATTGGTAAGAACCTTAAACTCCTGGGTTCCATCCGGCGACGGAGAAAACGCAAAATTGTTATTCTCCGGCAGCATGATCGACACCCCATCCACAAGAAATTCATTCGTCCGAAAGCGTCCACCATTAATCGAAATATCCGATTGGGCAAACAACGGTGCCGAATTGTCACCAGTCGAAGCTGTACCGCCCAAGGCACGCGGATTCACTTGTACCCCAGCAGTCAGCCCGATCAGATCAAATATATTACGCCCTCGAATTGGCAACTCCTGCAAGCTCCGGCTCGACACTACTTGCCCCAATGAAGCATTCTCACTTTCCACCAGCGGTGCTTCGCTCGTCACATTGATCGTCGCCTGCGAGTCGCCCACCTCAAGCTTAAAATCGATGCGTAGCCGGCTCTCGATCTGCACCGTCAATCCGTCTCGGACCGACTTCTTGAATCCGTTCGCCGCCACAGTCACCCGGTAACCACCCGGTCGAAGATAGTTCGCCTCAAACAATCCACCAGCGTTCGTCTTCACCCTTACAGCTTGGTTTGTCTCAATATTCAAAACCTCAACATCCACATTCGGAAGCACTGCCGCCGAAGAATCCTGCACCAGCCCCAATATCGATCCTGTTATGTTCTGTGCACACATCTTTGGCTCGATAAACAATATCGATAAAAGTAGTGCGATGAGCTGAAACGGCGAGTTGCGATGCATGGTGAAATCTCCAAAACTGATATGTCAGATTTTAGTTGCGATCATATACGAGGATCGTCTAAAGTGTCAATGGAAATGTCAATAACTGGAATTTCAGATTTAGGACAGCAGGCCTACGAGAAACTGCGCGTGGGCATCCTTGATGGCGAACTGCCACCGGGCAGTCCTCTCAGCCACCGGAAACTCGCCCTCCTCTTCGGAGTCAGCACCATCCCGGTCGCCGCCGCGCTCCAACGTCTCGAATCTGAAGGCTTCGTTGAAAGTCGAGCCAGAGCCGGAACCCGTGTCAAGCTGCCCACAATCAGCGAAATCTCGGGCAACTACATCGTTCGTGAAGCTCTCGAAAGCCAGGCCGCACGCCTCTTCTCCCAAAACGCAACTCCACTCCAAAGAAAGCGTCTCCACCGCCTCGCGGCTGACCTCGACAAACGCTATCGGCGCCTCGACAATCAAGTTACCCCATCTAGGGAGGCACAAGCGGGAGTCGAAAAGCGCCACGTTGAATTTCATCTCGAAATCGCCAGCGCCACCGGCTGCCAGGAATTGGTAACAGCGATCGAAAAGAGCCGGGTCCTTTTGTTCAATTGGCTATTTAGCAGAAGTGGCGAATACGTCCCCCTGCCGCAAGGCTGGCATTCCAGGCTGGCAGAAGAGCTCGTCTTGGGACAACCTCTAAGGGCAGATGAAGCCATGCGTCTGCATGTAACTTTCAGACGTGACGACATCCTCCGGCACTTCGCTGAACTCGGCCAGGAGGCCGAAGGGAAAATCGAACGTGGCCCCCAGCGCCGCAAAGTATCTGGTACCTTTGCCACCAAACTTCAGAATCTACCTCGTTAATCCCTCACACCGCGCAACCAATAGATTCAAAACCAACGGGTTCTCAACCCAACCCTTACCCTTCTCCACCTCAAGCAGCCGCGACGCCTCCCGTCCATAACCGCAAGCCCCAACCCGGTCCCCAGCCTCAACGGCAAGCAACCCCTTCCAGTAATTCAAACTCGCAAGATCCAAAACTCCAGGCTTAGGCCGCGAAGTCTCAGCCGCCCATTCCATCTCCTTCACCGCCCCACCCAGCGCCTTCCAGTCCTTCAGCCTGGCCGACATCACACCATACCACCGGATCGGATAGACCAGAGATCGCAAGACCAGTGCATTGTTGGGATCAGAAATAGCCAATCCTTTGCGAATCAAAAAGCTCTTTAGATACCCAGGCTGTGCCGCCGCAAAGTCCCGCTGGAAGTTTTGAACATCGGCCAGCGCATTCACGCTAAACGCAAGGTCCATCCTCGCACCAGCATCGCTTTCATCCTGATTCGACCTCAGTCGGTCTAGCCGCACCGCTTCCTTTGCATGATGCATTCGCGATTCAATTTCCATACCGGTGAAATTCGAAAGATACTTATGCGCCAAGGCCATATCACGCAAGACAAACCGGTCTATAGTCAAATCCTCCACTCCCTGCTGAAATAGCTTCAGCGACCTCTCCCAATCACTCCTTTGCTGCGGTTGAGCCAGAACAAAAGCTGCTCCACGCGCAAAATAAAATTTCGCCAGTGCTCGAGACACTAGCCGATTTTTGGGAGCACGCTGATACAGACCTTCAAACTCCACACTCCACACTTTCCAGAGGCCAAGCTTTTCACTATCTAGCACCCCCAACCCACGCCGCACGGCCTCGAATCGAGCTTCGAGCAAAGTTCTCTCCCAATTCAAATTCTTCCAGTCGAGCCGATGCAACTCTTCCCTCAACTCAACTGCTTTTTGCCGATGCATCGCCGCGCCCTTGTTGTTCCCGATGTTGCTATTGGGTCCACCATAAAGCTCCGCAACTTCAGAATGCGCCTCAGCCCGCAGCAGAAGAAAATTCGCCCTTGCTGCCGGCGTTGGCTCTAGCACTTCAATTTGCGCCAGCGCCTTCTCCAGCATCTTGATCCCCGCGCTTGTCCCGCCCGGCAACTTCGACACATCCCAACGCGCACTGGCAATTACGGACTCAAACACGCGCAACAAATCCCGCACCCGCGCCTCGGCCCGTGCCTCGCCATCCTTCGCTATCCCGCCCAAATGCCGGGCCAACTCCCCCTGCTCCTCCGCCTTCTTCCGTTGCTGCTCCCCCACCAACCGCGCCGCCTGTTCCGCCCCAAGAGCCACCTCCAACTGCCGCGACTTCTCAACGGCAACAGCCCGCTCCCTCTGCGCCTGACCCGCCGACACAAATCCCCAAACCGCCAATCCGCAAATCAACAGCAGCGCAACACTCGACCCCACCACAGTCAATACATTCCGGCGAGCGAAACAACTCACCTGATAAAACACCCCCGCCGGCCGCGCCTCCACAGGCATGCCGTCTCTCACTCGCGCCACATCCCGAGCCAACTCACTCACACTGCGATACCGCCGCGATTCCTCCAACGAAGTCGCCTTCCGCAAAACTGCCAGCAGATCCGCACTCAACCCATCCCGCGCCTGCAACTCAAACCGGTCCGTCTCCGCCAGTACCTCACCCAGTGCCTTGTCATGCCACCGTCGTGCCCGTTCCCCAGTCATCACCTCGAACAAAATCAACCCCAGCGAATAGACATCGGTCGCCGTACTAATCAAACCTCCACGAATCTGTTCCGGGCTCGCATAGTCCAAACTAAAAGCCCGCAGCAGCGTAATCGACGCATCCCCCGCCGGGTCATTCAGAATCTTCCCGATGCCAAAGTCCAGCAGCTTCGGCTCCCCACCCTTCTCCACCAGAATGTTCTGCGGCTTCAGATCCCGGTGAATGATAAGGTTCGCGTGCGCATACTCCACAGCCCCGCAAATCTTCAAAAACAACCCCAGCCGGTCCACACTCCCCGCCCCCAGATATTCCATCAGCGGAACACCTTCGACATACTCCATCACAAAGTTCGGGCTCTCCCCAGCGCCCGCACTCGCATCCAGCAGCCGCGCGATATTCGGATGCTGCAACCGCGCCAGAATCTGCTTCTCCATCAGAAACCGCTGCAGCAAGTCACTATCACCGCGTAGTGGCCCACTCAGCGCCGGTGGCAACAACTTGATCGCCGCCATCATCGTCGCCTGCCCATCCACTCTGCGCGCCAGCCACACCACACCCATCCCGCCCGTCCCCAGCGGCTTTACCAATTCCCACGGCCCCAAACGAGATCCCGCCACCAACCCGCTCAGTCCCGCCATCGGCCCCTTCGAAAACAACTTCTCCGCCCCTTCAGCCTGCCCCACCAACTTCAACGCCTCGGCCAATACCGCCTCATCATCACCTAACCGCAAGCTCAAATACGCCCGGCGCTCCTCCAAAGGCAGTTCCAGCGCATCTGCCAGACAATCGTCAATGCGCCGCCAGGTCTCGCTCTTCATTACGCACCCTGCAACTGTTCATACAACCAAACCCGCGCCACCGCCCAATGCCGCTTCACCGTCGTAGGCGACAAATTCAGCGCCTCCGCCGTAGACTCAATCGACAAATCCGCAAAGAACCGCATATCCACAATCGCCGCCTTCACCGGGTCAAACTCCTCCAACCGAGCCAGCGCATCATTTAGCGCAATGATCATCTCAGGCTGCTCCCGCCAATCAAATCCAGTCTCCATCACCTCACTCAAAGACTCAACGCTAAACCTAGACCCACGCTTCTGCGCCTTCCGCTTCCGCGCATGTGTCACCAGAATCTGCCGCATCAGAAACGCCGCAATGCTGAAGAAGTGCTTCTGCCCCTGCGTTTCAAGCCGCCCCTGCCGCTGCAACTCCAGATACAGCTCATTCACCAGCGAAGTCGGCCGCGTCCGGTTGGTAGTAGATTCGCTACGCAATACCCCAGACGCCATCCGGTGCAGCTCATGATAGACGAGCCCCATCAGTCGATCCAGAGACTCCCGATCTCCGCGCCCCCACTCCTCCAGCAACCTCTCCGCAACCGCGTAATCCATGATCGACTAGCCAGTTTATCAGCCAAGAATATGTCCTCCTATCAGAGCAAAGTGCAAACCGACAGGAACGGGATCAAAATACTCAGAAAATTGGTCCAC
>JBKJUN010000286.1:0-4174 GCA_046590555.1 Bryobacter sp.
GAGAGCATCTGCCCAGACGAGGAAGGGTTTGTGACCGACCAGTTCTTCGTCTCTATTCTGGGGGCCTGAGCCCGAGACCAAAATGACAGCGGGGAATTTGCCTTCGCTCTTCGGTGTTGTGATTGTGCCGGCTATCAGGATTTGGGCTGTGGCTCCGACGAAGCTGACATCTTCGCTCAGGTAGGAAAAGGGCGGCTTCGGTTCTTGTGGGCGCTTGGGCTTGACGAATTCAGCCACTCGTTTGAAGACGAGATCGAAGGGGAGGCCCTGGGTGAATTTTCCGGTGATGGTCTGGCTATCCTCACTGAAGGTGCCTTCGTAGTTTGCTCCTGCTGCTGCAATCGCCAGCTTGAGTGACTTGCCCTCGACGGTTGTTGTGCTTGCTGCCATCTTGGCATTTCCCTGGCTGAAGGAGATCAGTTCGCTCGTGTAAGTGCCGTCTTTGGCTGCCGTGATGGTCAAACCGATGCGTAACTTTGTGGAGGGCGTCTGAAGCTCTCCTTCAAAGTTGCCGACGGGGGATTGGCCCAACAAGGAAAGTGCGCAGGCCAGAAGTAAACACAGTCTCATGAAGCTCACAATAGCAATCCCCTCAAATGCGATAAATTAAGGGCAGGTTAATGTTGCCCGTGAAATCTGTAATATTTATTTCGATCTTGTTTCCGCTCGTTCTGTTTCCGCAGGAAGTGGACTTTGAGCGCGATGTTCAGCCGATCCTGAAGAAGTCCTGTGTCGGTTGTCATGGCGCTGCGCAGCAACTGGGTGGACTACGGCTGGACGCCAAAACAACAACGTTTGCAGGCGGAGTGTCCGGGCCGAGCGTGAAACCGAATCATGCCGTAGATTCCCCGCTTTATATTCGGGTAGCCGGGATGGGTGATCAGGCCAGAATGCCAATGGGTGGCAAGCCACTGCCTGCCGAGCAGATTTCTGTTTTGAAGCGCTGGATTGACGAAGGTGCCAAGTGGCCTGACGCGGTAGGAGCAAGGGTGGTTGAGGTTAAGAAGCATTGGGCTTTTGTTGCTCCCGTGCGGTCTGCGTTGCCCGTAGTCTCTACGCCTATGTGGGCGAAGAATCCGATTGATGCTTTTGTGCTGGCTAAACTCGATCAAGAAAAGTTGAAGCCGAGCGCCGAGACGGATCGCACGACACTGCTGAGACGCTTGTCGCTGGATTTAGTTGGGCTTCCTCCAACCGTGCAAGAAGTGGATGCCTTTCTAAAGGACAAGTCGAAGAATGCTTATGAGAAGCAGGTGGATCGATTGCTGGCTTCTCCGCATTACGGTGAGCGTTGGGGACGGCACTGGCTGGATGCAGCGCGCTATGCCGACTCCGACGGTTATGAGAAGGACAAGATGCGGCAGGTGTGGTTCTATCGCGACTACGTGATCAATGCCCTTAACAAAGATCTTCCCTACGACCGCTTTATTCAAGAGCAATTGGCAGGAGACCTGATGCCGAATGCTACGCAGGACCAGCGAGTAGCGACTGGCTTCTTGCGCAATTCCATGATCAACGAAGAAGGTGGCGTCGATCCTGAGCAGTTTCGGATGGAGGCGATGTTTGATCGCATTGATGCTGTGGGCAAGTCGATGCTTGGTTTGACGATTGCTTGTGCGCAATGCCACAACCATAAGTTCGATCCGCTCCGGCAGGATGAATACTACAAGATTTTCGCCTTCTTGAACAACACGCACGAGTCGAATGTGGCCGTGTTCAGTCCTCAGGAGCAGATGAAACGGGCTGGCATCTTCGAGCAGATCAAGATGATGGAAGCGGATTTGCAACATCGCTCTCCGGCATGGGCAGAACAGATGGCGCAATGGGAAAAGTCCCAGGCGATGAAGACGCAGTGGGAAGCCGTAAAGCCTGAAGTCGACGATATCTCTACCGGTGGCCAAAAGTACCTGCTTCAATCCGATGCTTCGATGATTGGAGCCGGGTATGCCCCAACCAAGCACCGAGCGAAGCTCACAATCAAGCCTCAGGCGAAGTCTATCGCTTCTTTCCGCTTGGAACTTTTAAATGATCCGAATCTTCCTCTGGGCGGGCCGGGGCGTTCTATTTATGGCACTGGCGCATTGACAGAGTTTGAAGTTGAGGTGGAGCGGTTGGGCCAATCTAAGCCCGAGAAGATCAAGGTTTCGCGCGCTAGTGCCGATTTGAATCTCCCCGAACGCGAACTCGACAAGATCTATTACGACAAGACAGACAAGCGACGAGTGACAGGGCCGATCGACTTTACGATCGATGGTAAAGAAGAAACTGCATGGGGGCATGACGCGGGGCCGACTCTTCGTAATCTGCCGCGCAAAGCAGTATTCAATCTGGAGTCGCCGATTGACAACAGCGACAGCAAAACCGTAATCAACGTCTACCTGAGCCAGAAGCATGGCGGCTGGAATAGCGACGACAATCAAAATCAGAATCTGGGACGCGTTCGCTTGTCTGTGAGTGATGACCCGAAGGCAGAAGCTGACCCGGTGCCGATGCGGGTTCGTGAGATTCTGGCTACGCCTGCGGCGCAGCGCAGCCCTCAGCAGATACAAGCCGTTTTTGGATATTGGCGAAGCACTGTTCCCGCTTGGCGAGAAGCTAATGCGCAAATGGATGACCTGATGAAGTCGCTGCCTGAGGGCTCATCGCAACTTGTTTTAACCGCGCGCACTGAGATGAGAAATACTAATCTTCTCGAACGTGGCGATTTTTTAAAGCCGAAGAATGTAGTGGCTCCAGGGGTGCCTGCTTTCCTCAATCCGCTTCCGGCTGGAGCGGGTGATACACGGCTCGACTTCGCCCAGTGGATGACCTCTCGCAATGCCCCTACGACCGCTCGTGCTTTTGTGAACCGGGTTTGGCAGGCTTATTTTTCGACTGGAATTGTAGAGACGAGCGAGGATCTGGGCAAGCAATCCACTGCGCCTTCGCATCCCGAATTGCTTGACTGGATGGCTGTTGAGTTCATGGAGTCGAGCTGGAGCATGAAGAAGCTGCACCGCCAGATTGTGACTTCAAATACCTACCGGCAATCGTCGAAAGTGAGCGCAGACCTGCTCGCTAAAGACCCGAATAACAGGTTGTTGGCTCGCGGGCCACGCTTCCGCGTTGAGGGTGAAATTGTTCGTGACATCACATTGGCGGCGAGTGGGTTGCTCAATGAAAAGGTAGGTGGGCCAAGTGTTTATCCTCCGGCACCTTCGTTTCTTTTCGTGGCTCCTTCGAGCTATGGCCCCAAGAACTGGGCTGAAGAAAAAGGGCCAGAACGTTACAGGCGTGCTCTTTACACCTTCCGCTATCGTAGTGTGCCTTATCCAGTGTTGATGAACTTCGATACGCCAAACGGTGATGTGTCCTGTGTCCGCAGGGCTCGCTCCAATACGCCACTTCAGGCGCTCACGGCGCTCAATGAGCCACTCTTTCTTGAGGCTGCTAAGGCGCTAGCGGTGAAGACCCTTAGCGAGGGAGGCAAGACGGACGCCGATAAGGTTCGCTATGCATTCCGGCGTACGCTGTCGCGACCTCCGCTTGCTGCTGAGGCGGCAGAGCTTCAGGCCTTCCTCGATAAGCAGCGTGCCCGCAGCTTTAGCCCTGAACAGGCCTGGACTTCACTGGCCCGTATTATCTTGAACCTCGACGAAACCATTACTAAGGAATAGGCAAATCATGCAAGACAAACTCTCCATTGCGCGTCGTTGGTTCATGAAGGATTGCGGAGTTGGCCTGGGCGCTTTGGCTCTGAGTGGACTGGCCCAGGCGGCCGACCCTCTTGCCCCCAAGCAGCCGCACTTCAAGGCGAAAGCAAAGAAAGTAATCTACCTCTTTATGGCTGGCGCTCCCAGCCATCTCGAGATGTTTGATAACAAGCCGCAACTCGCGAAGTTTGATGGCACCTTGCCGCCTCCTGAATTGCTGAAGGGATACAGAGCGGCGTTCATTAATCCGAATTCCAAGCTGCTGGGCCCGAAGTTCAAATTCGCGAAGTACGGGCAGAATGGCGCTGAACTCAGTGAACTGCTGCCGCATCTGGCGAAGGTTGTCGATGATATCGCCATCGTGAAATCAATGAGCACTGACGCGTTTAATCACGCGCCAGGGCAGTTGTTGATGAATACGGGCAGCATGATCTTTGGGCGGCCGAGTTTCGGAGCCTGGACGACTTACGGCCTGGGTAGCG
>JBKJUN010001006.1:0-1063 GCA_046590555.1 Bryobacter sp.
TTCGGTGATTGAAGTGACAGACAGAGAACTCGCCATCGGGAACAAAATCATTTCGTGGAGTTCCATCACACGAATTGAAACGACTGGGTTGCTTACGCCCCTGGTGATGAAACTTACAGTGGACAAGGGACGCAAGGTGTTGGTGATCTTTGCCGGTGATCTGGAATCGTCTGGCCGGTTGCGGGAGATGGTTTGCAACTGTGCGCCGCATGCACTGCTTGATGGGGTACCACAAAGGCAGAGGCAGGCGATCATCGCGGTTCGTAACGGTACAACTTCGGAGTTGGAGCGGCATCCGATTCTGACTCTTGAGGACGAAGCCGAGGTAGAGCGAATGTTCCAGCGTTTGCGCGAAGTGGGACATCTCGATCAGAGCACCGGAGATGCCCGGCGTTCTCCTGAGGACCTCTAGAAGTTGCGCAAGTTGAAACTCGTTTTGGCCTTGGCCTTGCTGGCCGGTTCTCTGTGGCTTGGTAGAAGTGGCATTCTGACCTGGGCAGGTTCGTATCTAGTGGAAGTGCAAGAACCCCAGAAGGCCGATCTGATTTTGGTGCTGGGGGGGGATGCAAGTGGGGCCAGGGCACTCAAGGGGTGTCAGTTGCTGGAGCGCGGCTTTGCCAATCAATTATGGATGAGCGGTTCGCTCGACTTTTACGGCAAAGCAGAATCGGAATTGGCGATTGAATTTCTGGCTACCAAAGGTTGCCCGACAAAGCAGATGACTGCGCTACGGAATCCCGTTGACTCTACCAGAGATGAGGCCATTGCAATTGGGAAGATGATGCGGCAACGGGGAATCAAGAAGTATCTGCTCGTAACATCCAACTTCCATACCAGACGATCGGGAAAGGTATTTCGTGAGCTGTCGCCCGAACTGGAAGCAATAGTGATTGCCGCAGACGATAACGAGTTTCCGGTCGACGGTTGGTGGAAGATGCGCCATTCAAGAAAGACCGCATTCTATGAGTGGCTCAAAACTGTCAGTTACTGGATAGGGCTTTAGGCAGTGGCAGGTACATTTCGAACTACCGTCGATATTGCGTGGCCTTATCTACGGCGGTAC
>JBKJUN010001012.1:0-1063 GCA_046590555.1 Bryobacter sp.
TTCGGTGATTGAAGTGACAGACAGAGAACTCGCCATCGGGAACAAAATCATTTCGTGGAGTTCCATCACACGAATTGAAACGACTGGGTTGCTTACGCCCCTGGTGATGAAACTTACCGTGGACAAGGGACGCAAGCTGTTGCTGATCTTTGCCGGTGATCTGGAATCCTCTGGCCGACTGCGAGAGATGGTCTGCAACTGTGCACCGCATGCACTGCTTGATGGGGCACCGCAAAGACAGCGGCAGGCGATCATCGCGGTTCGTAACGGTACAACTTCGGAGCTGGAGCGACATCCGATTCTGACGCTTGAGGACGAAGCCGAGGTAGAACGAATGTTCCAGCGCTTGCGCGAGGTGGGACATCTTGATCAGAGCACCGGAGATGCCCGGCGTTCTCCTGAGGATCTCTAGAAGTTGCGCAAGTTGAAACTCGTTTTGGCCTTAGCCTTGCTGGCCGGTTCTCTGTGGCTTGGTAGAAGTGGCATTCTGACTTGGACGGGTTCGTATCTGGTTGAAGTGCAAGAACCCCAGAAGGCCGATTTGATTGTGGTACTGGGTGGGGATGCAAGTGGGGCCAGGGCACTCAAGGGCTGTCAGTTGCTGGAGCGCGGCTTTGCCAGTCAATTGTGGATGAGCGGTTCGCTCGACTTTTACGGCAAAGCAGAATCGGAACTGGCGATTGAATTTCTGGCTGCCAAAGGTTGCCCGACAAAGGAGATGACTGCGCTACGGAATCCCGTTGACTCTACCAGAGATGAGGCCGTTGCAATTGGGAAAATGATGCGGCAACGGGGAATCAAGAAGTATTTGCTCGTGACATCCAACTTTCATACCAGACGATCCGGCAAAGTATTTCGTGAGCAGTCGCCCGGAGTAGAAACAATAGTGATTGCCGCAGACGACAACGAATTTCCGGTCGACCGGTGGTGGACGATGCGCCATTCGAGAAAGACCGCATTCTATGAGTGGCTCAAAACTGTCAGTTACTGGATAGGGCTTTAGGCAGTGGCAGGTACATTTCGAACTACCGTCGATATTGCGTGGCCTTATCTACGGCGGTAC
>JBKJUN010000653.1:0-6588 GCA_046590555.1 Bryobacter sp.
GTAAACACCCGGTCCACAATCGGCAACACGGCTTCATCGGCCGGCACAAAGCTCCCGATCTGCGCGAGGATAGACAACATCGCCGCCTGCCGCAAATAAGTCGACTTACCACCCATGTTAGGCCCGGTAATCACAGCCACAAACTTCTGATTGTCGAGATATAAATCGTTCGGAATAAACCGCGCTGCGTCTGCTTCCACCAAGCGCTCCACCACCGGATGCCGCCCACCAGCTACTCGAAACTCACCCGAGTCGGAGAATCGCGGCCGCACATACCGCCTGCACACTGCTACCTCCGCCAGCGACAACATCACATCCAGTTCCGATAGTGCCGTAGCCGTCTGCCGGATCCCGCCAGCGAAGCTCGCCATAAAGGCACGCAACTCCTGAAACAATTCCTTCTCAATCGCGAGTATTCGCTCCTCAGCCTCAAGAATCTTCACCTCAAGCTCTTTCAGCTCAGGCGTCGTGAAGCGCTCCGCATTCACCAGCGTCTGCTTACGGTCATAATCCGTCGGCACCAGATGCATGTTTGCCTTCGAGATCTCAATGTAATAACCAAAGACGTTATTGAAGCGAACCTTCAGACTCTGGATATTGGTTCGTGCGCGCTCACGTACTTCAATCTGCGCCACGTACTGCTTGCCGTTTCGCTGGATATCGCGCAACTCATCAAGCTCGGCATTCACGCCATCGCGAATCACCCCACCATCGGCCAACAGGACAGGCGGCTCGGGATGCATCGCCCCCAACACCTTTCCGCGCACCTCGCTCAAATCCACCAACTGCTCATTCAAGCCCTGCAACAGTGCCGACCCAAATCCCCGCAATGGCGACTGAATCCCAGGCACCTGATCCAGCGACTTGGCCAGCGACAACAATTCCCGCGGCCCCGCCGTGTTCATCGTCACCTTGGCCAGCAACCGCTCAATGTCATATACGCTGGCGAGCTTCTCGCGCAAGCCCGAGCGCACGATCGTCGCCCCGCACAATTCTTCTACCGCGTCGAGCCGCGCTTCAATCTCTTCACGCTGCACAGAAGGCCGCAAGATCCGCCGCCGCAACATCCGCGCACCCATCCCGGTTACAGTCTCATCCATGGCCGAGATCAGCGTCGAATTCCGCGCCCCACCCATATCTGCCGAGAACAGCGGTTCCACCAGCTCAAGGTTCCGAACCGTCACCGGATCCAGCACCATCGCCTCACCACGCTCATAGAAGCTTGGGCGATCCACATGATCAAGCGCCGCCTTCTGCGTATCCCGCAAGTAATGCAGAATCGCCCCAGCCGCACACACCGCCAGCGGATTCGGCCCTAACCCGCAACCATCCAGTGAATGCAGCTTGAAATGTTCTTTCAGAATCCGCTCGCCATATTCAAAGTCGAAAACCCAACCGTCAAGCACGGTTTGCAAGCCAGTTAGACTCGCATCCTTCACCGGCAGCAGCACTTCCTTGATACTCAGCGTTTCAACCAAAGGCCCCAACTCATGCACCGGCAACACCGTCACTCGAAACTCACCCGTCGACACATCCACATAAGCCAGTGCTGCCCGAGTTAGATCTTTAGGGTCTCGATGTACGGCCCCCAAATAATTGTTCTCTTTACTTCGAAGAACATTCGATTCGGTCACCGTCCCAGGCGTCACAACACGAGTAATCGCACGATTGACAAGCTTCTTGCCAGGCCCCGGCAACTCCATCTGCTCACAGATTGCAACCCGAAAGCCCTTCTGGATCAACCGTGCGATATAGCCTTCACTGGCGTGATGCGGCACCCCGCACATCGGCGTCCCATGCCGCGCCGTAAGTGTAATCTCAAGCTCGCGGGCAGCCGTCACCGCGTCATCAAAGAAGAGCTCATAGAAATCACCAAGTCTAAAAAGCAGCAGGGCATTCGGTACCTGCTGCTTGATCGAATGATATTGCCGCATCAGCGGCGTTCCCTGGCTATCCGTCATTAGGCATACAAACCACGAAGCTGGATCGTAAATGCAACACGGTCAATCGCCAGCATATAAGCCGCCGTCCGGTTGTCCACGCCATGCTTCTCGGCATAGCTCATCACATCGTTGAAGCTTGCCACCATTAACTCTTCAAGGCGCTCATTCACAAGTAATTCGTTCCAGAAATAACCCTGGCGATCTTGCACCCATTCAAAGTAGCTAACCGTTACGCCACCAGCATTGGCAAGAATATCGGGAATCACAAAGATCCCGTTTTTCTTCAGTACAGGATCTGCCGGAGCAGTCGTCGGGCCATTGGCGCCCTCGCAAATGATCTTCGCGCGAATCTTGTGTGCATTGGCCGAGGTGATCACATTCTCCTTTGCTGCCGGCACCAGTACATCGCATTCAAGGTAGAGCGCTTCTTCCTTATCGACGTTCTCGGCACCAGAAAAATCGACGATTGATCCCGTTTCGTTCCGGTGTTTCATGAGCGCTTCGATATCAAGGCCCTTCGCGTTATGAACCGCACCATCCCACTCGACAATCGAAATCACACGCAAGCCAGCAGCAGACATAAGCTTTGCTGCCTGCCCGCCCACATTGCCAAAGCCCTGCACAACAACCTTGGCATCCTTGGGATTGATCTTGAATCGCTTCAGCGCCTCAAGGGTCACAATCAGACACCCTCGCCCGGTCGCTTCCGTGCGTCCTCGCGACCCACCCAGGTTCAGCGGCTTGCCTGTCACCACAGCCGTTACCGTATGCCGCTTGTGCATCGAGTATGTATCCATGATCCAGGCCATTGTTTGTTGATTGGTGCCCATGTCCGGCGCCGGCACATCGAGTTCCGGCCCGATTACATCGATCATCTCGGCCGTATAGCGCCGGGTAATTCTTTCCAGCTCGCGCTGCGAAAGAATCGTCGGATCACAAATCACTCCACCCTTGCCGCCGCCAAAAGGAATGTTCACAACAGCGCACTTCCAGGTCATCCAACTCGCCAAAGCTCTCACTTCGTCCAGCGTCACATCGGGTGCATAACGAATCCCACCCTTGGCCGGGCCCCGCGCAATCGAATGCTGCACACGATAACCGGTGAACACTTCAATACGCCCGTCATCGAGCTCCACTGGGATATAAATCGTCACTTCCCGCGTCGGAGTGCGAAGCATCTTGCCGATTCCTTCGTCCAGGTTCAATGCTTCGGCGGCGAGGTCGAAACGTGCTTCAGCCGCCTCTAGCGGGTTCAGTTCGTCATGATGAGCGGACATTATGCGATCCTTTTCTCTTAACAGTATGGCAGCAAGCTTGTTCTCTCAGACACGACGTGGCTTCCTTTTGAGCGTCTTCAAAAAGCCGTTATCCATCGGCGGAATCCGTTTCGACGTCGAGCAGAATGGCGGCTCAAAACTCCGCTTCCTCCACATCCACGGAAACGAAACTACCGCCCGTGATGTCCTCAAAGAACACGCTAAATCTCATAAAGGCCGGTACTACTTCGTTGTAAGCGATAAGCGAAATGTGCCAGTCGGTGATTGCCTCATCGACCCCAACCGCATGTTCACCAACGCAGGCGCCCGTAAGAGCCTTGAGCGCTGGAACAAAACCAAAACTCCGGCCCAAATTGACGCCGCACTTGCCCTCTTGGCTAAAGATCGCGACGCATTCGTCAAGGCAGTCACCCCGCCCAAAGGTGGCCTCCTCATCGCCATGCACAACAACTCAGAAGGCTACAGCATCAAGGACGAACTCGCCATCTCCGACAAAGTCCACATGCCCGAAGAAGGCAATCCCCGTGATTTCATGCTCGTCACAAACGAAAAAGATTTCGAAATGATAACCAAGAGTTCTTTCAATGCCTGCCTCCAGAAGACCGTACGCACCGACGATGGCAGCTTCTCGGTACTAGCCAATTCCCGAGCCATTCGATACGTAAACATCGAGGCCGCGCAAGGAAACTACGACAAACAGAAGGCTATGATCGGTTTTCTGGACCAAGTACTTCGATAGGCCCTAGTACCACTTTAGTCTTGGTACCAGATGAACTCGCTTCTCATAGATCCAAGCATTTGTCAGGCCTATTCTCAGTTCAGTGAATCGTATGACAAATCAATTTAGACATCTTTTCTTGGTAGCTAGCGCAGTTCTGGCCTTCACCAACTACGGGCAGGCAACCCCAATCGTCTATTTGCGGGACGCGCCGGGAGGCGTGGATCGATCCGGCAACCCAACTGGAGTTTTCCTCGCCGGTGCCGTACTCAATGGCGCAGGGAACATCAACAGTTGGAGCGGTGGAGCTGGCACTCTTGATTTTGAGATTGCAGGCGCACCGGATGCTCCCAATTTTTTCTCATTGCTTACCTACTGCGGGGATCCCTACCGGTCTCTCTCGGTCGGCCCTGCCAATGGCCTGGGTGGCAGGTTTGGATGGATTACTCTCGAAGACTTTGGCCATTCAACACGTACAATTGACGCAATCGAAATCCTCTGGGCAAACGCGTTTACTGATTCCAAAACAAGCTCAGTCAAAGCCGCCGCATTTCAATTCCTGATCTGGGAATACATTGCCGACACGACCTTCAACCTAACTTTGGGCAACGTGACTATCAGCAATCAAAGCGTCTTCGATCAGGCAATGTCTTGGAGCAACAATCTCGCAACTTGGACAAGCCGCGCCAATCTGATCGTTCTCGATGGTCGTGACGAAAACAAGCAGAGCTTCTTCATCGAAGAGGTCGCCAGGCAGGTGCCAGAAACGGCCACTCCAGAACCCGGCACTATGGCTCTATTGGGTGCAGGTCTTCTGGCCCTCGGTTATTTTCGCCGCAAGTAATTTTGTCCCTCTCCCTTCAATACTTCCAGGGCCGAACCCAACCAGGGCTCGGCCCATTTTTTATTCCTGGATGCCGACGGAATAAATCGCAAACGCGTAACTCTTGGCTAATTCCTTGATCCGGTCGTAACGACCCGAAGCTCCGCCGTGCCCCGCATCCATGTTCATGTTGAGCAGAATCTTGTTATCGCCCTTTTGATTTACCCGCAACTTCGCCGTCCACTTCACTGGTTCCCAATAAGGCACCTGTGAATCATTCATGCTTGAGAAGATGTACATGTTCGGATACTTCGCCGGCATAATGTTGTCATAGGGCGAATACGACTTCATGTACTCGTAATACTCCTGCTTTTCCGGATCGCCAAACTCATCAGCGTCTGTTGTCGAAAGCGGAATCGTTTTGTCCTGCAGGCTTGAAACCACATCGACAAAAGGAACACCAGCAATCACAGCCTGAAACAGATCGGGCCGCGAGTTCGCAACCACACCCACCAGCAAGCCACCAGCGCTAGCTCCCTCAATCGCCAGCTTCTTCGGGTTCGTGAACTTGTGCGCAACCAGCATCTCAGCAGAAGCGATAAAGTCACGGAAAGTATTCTTCTTCTTCAGCAACTTTCCGTCCTCGTACCACGAGTAACCCATATCCGTACCCCCACGAATGTGCGCAATCGCATAAGCAAAGCCGCGATCCATCAAGCTCAGGCGAGTGGCCGAAAAACCGGGGTCCATTGGGATCGCATACGAACCGTAGCCATAAAGGAGCATCGGTGCCTTGTCGTCCTTCTTGAAGCCCTTCTTGTAGGCAACCGTTACAGGCACCTTCGTTCCGTCCTGGCTGGTCGCCATCAGGCGCTCGACAACATAATTCGCCGGGTCATAACCACCCAACACCTCTTGCCGCTTGAGCAGCGTCTTGGTGCGTGACCCCATGTCGTAATCGTAGGTCGACGAGGGAGTCACCATCGACGAATAACTAAAGCGCAGCAGATTCGTATCAAACTCTGCATTGCCACCAAAATTAAGCGTGTAGGCCTGCTCATCAAACTTGATGTCATGCGATTGGTTCTTCGCCAGATCCACCACGCGCAGCGTATGCAACCCATTGAGCCGCAGCAGATAAACGGCATGATTGGCCAGCAACGTCATCCCCTGAACAAAAAGACCCTTCTCGGCCGGAATCACTTCCTTCCAGTTCTTCTCTGACGGGTCAGCTACCGGAGCCGTCACCACCCGAAAATCACGACCCTTGTCATTGATCCGAATGTAGAATCGGTCCGAATGATGGCTCATCGAATAGGTGATGCCTTCCTTGCGCGGAATCAGCGTTTTGAAGCTGCCCTCCGGCGTCTTCGCATCCATGTAGCGGTATTCACTCGTCAGCCCGGACGAGATTGAAATCACCAGATACTTCTTCGATAGCGTCTTGCCCACACCAATATTGAAACGCTCATCGTCTTCCTGATACACCAGCTTGTCTTCACCGGCAGCCGTGCCCAGTGTGTGGCGCCAGATCTGATAAGACCGCTTCGTTTTGGGCTGTTGCTTCGAATAAAAAATTGTCTTCCCATCTTCGGCCCATGTCGTGTTGCCGATCTTCTCTACGGTGTCGGGCAGATCTTTTTCGCTCGCCAAATCGCGCACCTTCAGCGTGTACTCGCGATAACCGGTGACGTCGGTGGAATAAGCGAGCAGCTTCTGGTCGGGGCTGACACTCGTGCCTCCGAGCGAGAAGAACTTTAGGCCTTTGGCCATCTCGTTCTGATCGAGCATCACCTCTTCAGCGGCATCGAGCGACCCCTTCTTGCG
>JBKJUN010001031.1:0-3048 GCA_046590555.1 Bryobacter sp.
GCCCTCGGCGCCAAGTGCCGCGTTGCCAGCGCACACGGCGAACGCGAAATTGCTGTCGAAGACTTCTGCATCGCTCCAGGCAAGAACGCTCTCAAGCCCGGCGAAATCCTGGTCGCACTCCACTTCCCCGCCCCCAGAAAATCTTCAGGTGCCCACTATCTGCGCTTCATTCCACGCAATGAAATGGATATTGCTGTTGCTGGTGTCGGCGTAAGTGTAGTGCTCGCCAACGGCACCTTCACCGAAGCCCGAATCGCCCTCGCCTCTGTCGCGCCCATCCCACTCTTTGTCCAAGAGGCAGGCGATTCCCTCAAAGGAAAACCCGTCAATGCGGAATCAATCGAGGCCGCCGCAGAACTCGCCAAGTCCGCCGCACGACCGATCTCCGACATGCGCGGCACAGCCGAGTACCGGCGTCATCTCTGTGCCATCCTCACCCGCCGCGCTTTAGAAGCGGCCGTCAAGCAAGCCCAGGAGCTTCAATAATCATGCAGTCCAAAACTCACGTCCACACCACCATCAATGGTGAAGAGCGAGACTTCCTTTGCGAACCGCGCCAGAGCCTTCTCGAAGTACTCCGCGACAACCTCAACATGACCGGCACCAAAGAAGGCTGCAACGACGGCAACTGCGGCTCCTGCACGGTCACCCTCGATGGCCGCCTCGTCACGTCCTGCCTTGTACTCGGCGTCGAAGCCGAGGGCCGCAAGATCACCACAATCGAAGGCATCGCTCGAGGCAACGAACTGCACCCCATCCAAAAAGCCTTCCTTGAAAACGCAGCCCTGCAGTGCGGCATCTGCACACCCGGCTTCATCGTCGCCACCAAGACCCTGCTCGAACAGGAACCCAATCCTACCGAGGAACGCATCCGCTTCTTCCTCTCCAACAACCTCTGCCGCTGCACCGGCTACGACAAAATCATCAAGGCCGTCCAGCAAGCGGCCAAGGAGATGCAGGCATGAAATATTCAGTAATCGGAACCCGCCCCATCCGCCATGACGGCGCAGACAAGGTAACGGGTCGTGCTCTCTACGGCGCAGACTTCCAGATGGCTGGCCTGCTGCGTGGCTTCATCCTTCGCAGCCCACACTCCCACGCCCGCATCAAGAGCATCGACACGTCAAAGGCCGAAGCCCTCCCAGGCGTCCACGCCGTCATCACCACCAAAGACTTCCCCCAGGTAGACCCTAAGAAGATGGTCGACCTCGGCGAAGGCCTCATGCCGCTGGCCTACGCCCGTGGCAACGTACTAGCCAGTGACAAAGTGCTCTACCGTGGCCATGCCGTCGCTGCCGTCGCCGCCACCAACGCCCACATCGCCGAAGAAGCAGCCAACCTCATCGTTGTCGAATACGAAGTCCTCCCCTGCGTCCTCACGGCTCCCGAGGCGATGCTCCCCACCGCCCCCATCCTCCACGAAGACCTCACCACCAAAGAACTCGGCCAGGACACCGGAACAGTCTCGAATATCGCCGACCACATCCAGTTCTCTATCGGCGACATTACAGCAGGCTTTGCCGCAGCGGACCTCGTCGTTGAGCGTGAATTCAACACCGCCACCGTCCACCAGGGCTACATCGAGCCTCACAACGCTACAGTCCTTTGGAACAACGATGGCCGAATCAGCATCTGGTGCAGCACCCAAGGCTCCTTTGTCGTACGCGATGCCACCGCCGGCATCCTCGACCTACCTGTCTCCCAAATCAAGGTCACCCCGATGGAAATCGGCGGCGGCTTCGGCGGCAAGATCCCCGTCTATCTGGAACCCGTCGCCGCGCTGCTCTCCAAAAAGTCAGGCCGCCCCGTCAAGATCCTCATGCCACGCCAGGCAGTCTTTGAAGCCACCGGCCCCACCCCCGGCTCCTACATGAAAGTCAAAATCGGCGCAAAGAAAGACGGCACCATCACCGCCGCCCAAGCCTATCTCGCCTTTGAAGCCGGCGCTTATCCCGGCGCTATGGTCGTGCCCGGAGCCATGACTGCCTTTGCCGCCTACGACCTCGCCAACGTCCTCATCGATGGCTACGACGTGGTTGTCAACAAACCCAGCACCGCCGCCTACCGCGCACCCGGTGCCCCCAACTCCGCCTTCGCCACTGAATCCGTCATCGACGAACTCGCCCTCAAACTCAACCTCGACCCAATCGACTTCCGTCTCAAGAACGCAGCCAAAGAAGGCACCCGCCGCGCCGATGGTCCACGCTACCCGCGCATCGGCTGCATCGAAGTCCTGGAAGCCATGAAGAACTCCGATCACTACAAGTCAACTCTCGGGGGCCCCAATCGCGGTCGCGGCGTGGCCCTCGGTTTCTGGTTCAACATCGGCTTCCCCTCCAGTTGCACCCTCAACGTCACTGCTGATGGCAGCGTCAATCTGATCGAAGGCTCGACAGACATCGGCGGCTCCCGCACCTCCATCGCCATGCAGGCCGCTGAAGTCCTTGGCCTTAAAGCAGAAGACATCCACCCCTCCATCGTCGACACAGATTCCATCGGCTTCACCGCCGTCACCGGAGGCTCTCGCACTACCTTCGCCACAGGCTGGGCTGCCTATGAAGCCGCTCAGGATGTCGTCCGCCAGATGAAAGAACGCGCCGCCAAAATCTGGGCCGTGTCTCCAGATACAGTCACTGCCGAGCAGGGCATCTATAAATCGAACGGCCACTCCATCGGTTTCAAAGATCTCGCCGCCCGCATCTCAGAAACTGGTGGCCCCATCGTCGGCCGTGCTGCCGTCAATCCTCGCGGTGCCGGTGGCTCCTTCGCCGGATCTATTGTCGACGTCGAGATCGACCCCGAAACTGGCAAGACCACCATCCTTCGCTTCACCTGCGTGCAGGATGCTGGCTGCGCCATCCACCCCGCTTATGTCGAAGGCCAAATGCAGGGAGGCTCGGTGCAAGGCATCGGCTGGGCACTCAACGAAGAGTACTTCATGAACCCCGACGGTCGCATGATGAACTCAAGCTTTCTCGACTACCGCATGCCCACTGCCCTCGATGTCCCAATGATTGAAACCATCATCGTCGAGGTACCCAACCCCGG
>JBKJUN010000130.1:0-4675 GCA_046590555.1 Bryobacter sp.
CCTGACTTTAGCCTTTTTTGTCACTCAAGACTCACTCACTCAGCCCTCGCTTAAAACCGCTGCGTCTCGGCCCGGACATTGTGAAATTCCAGTAGTTGTCTAAAGTCGCTGAGAAACCCATCAGACGTGTTTAGTCGATCGTCATTGCATACGCAAACGGATCCACGCTGTGGGATCCGTTTGTACTTATTTTGAAGGAGTGTCCCTACAAATGTCCCTACAATCGACTGGTGCTGTGGGAGGAGGATAGGGAGTACGGGGCGCTAAGCCCTTGAAAAAATTTGGCTCCCCGAGAGCGTCATTACAAGAAATGAGAACCAGTCTGCTGGCGCAGAGAGCCGTAAGCTTTTGCTTGGATAACCACTTCGCATTGAGCCTCTTCAAGTAAAACGACTTCTCTGGCTTCGATGCACAGCTTGGGCTGACAAGCGAAACGCGTCGGCTCACCGCGCCCGCCTCGTCGCCGCTGTCGGCAACGCAACGGGATTTCGAAAAGCGCAAAGCTTGTCTTGACAAATAAGTCAAGACGAGCTATAGTTTTGGCAGGTTCGATATTTCCAAGAAAGCAAAGGTCACCATGAGCACAGCGGCGCCATCGATCGAAGCACTCGCCAATCAGGAGTACAAGTGGGGCTTCGTCACTGAAATCGAAGCGGATTCGATCCCCAAGGGACTCAACGAAGACGTCGTTCGCATGATCTCGGCCAAGAAGAACGAGCCCGAGTTCATGCTGGAATGGCGGCTGAAGGCCTATCGCCAGTGGCTCAAGATGGAAGAGCCCAAGTGGCCCAACGTCCGCTACCCGCGCATCGATTACCAGGACATCATCTATTACTCCGCCCCGAAAACCAAAGTCGGGCCTAAGAGCCTGGACGAGGTCGACCCCGAACTTCTCAGAACCTACGAAAAGCTCGGCATCCCGCTGAAAGAACAGGAACTGCTTCAAGGGATTGCCGTGGATATGGTATTCGACAGCGTCTCGGTGGCGACGACCTTCAAGGCGAAGCTCGGGGAGCTGGGCATCATCTTCTGCTCCTTCTCCGAAGCGGTCCAGGAGCACCCCGATCTTGTTAAGAAGTATCTCGGCTCGGTGGTTCCTTATTCGGATAACTTCTTCGCCACCCTGAATTCCGCAGTTTTCAGCGATGGTTCCTTTGTTTATATTCCCAAGGGCGTTCGCTGCCCGATGGAGCTTTCCACCTACTTCCGGATCAACGCGAAGGACAGCGGACAGTTTGAGCGCACGCTGATTATCGCCGACGAGGGGGCCTACGTCAGCTACCTGGAAGGCTGCACGGCGCCGATGCGGGACAACAACCAGTTGCACGCCGCCGTGGTGGAGTTGGTCACCCTCGACAACGCCCAGATCAAGTATTCGACCGTGCAGAACTGGTATCCCGGTGACAAGGAAGGCAAGGGCGGGATTTACAACTTCGTGACCAAGCGTGGCAAATGCCTGGGCGTCAATTCGAAGATCTCGTGGACCCAGGTCGAGACCGGCTCGGCGATTACCTGGAAGTACCCGAGCGTCATACTCATCGGGGATAACTCAGTGGGTGAGTTTTATTCGGTGGCATTGGCAAACAACTACCAACAGGCGGACACCGGCACGAAGATGATCCACATTGGCAAGAACACGCGGAGCACCATCGTGTCCAAGGGCATCTCCGCCGGTCACGGGCAGAACACTTACCGCGGCATGGTCAAGATTCTCAAGGGCGCAACGGGCGCGCGGAACTACTCGCAGTGCGACTCACTGCTTTTGGGCGACCAGTGCGGCGCGCACACGTTCCCGTACCTGGAAGTGAAGAACACTTCGGCACAGGTCGAACATGAGGCGTCCACTTCCAAGATCGGCGAAGACCAGATCTTCTACTGCCGCCAGCGGGGCATCGCTGCGGAAGACGCAGTTTCGATGATTGTCCACGGGTTCTGTAAAGAAGTTTTCCGGGAGCTCCCGATGGAGTTCGCTGTTGAAGCGCAGAAGCTGTTGGGCATCAGCCTCGAAGGCAGCGTGGGATAAGGGAACTCAGTATGGCTTTACTTACAATCAAAAACTTACACGCGACTGTGGCCGGCAAGGAGATCCTGCGCGGCATCGATCTGACCGTGAACGCGGGCGAGGTGCATGCCATCATGGGGCCGAATGGCTCGGGCAAGAGCACGTTGGCGCAAGTCCTCTCCGGCCGCGACATCTATCAGGTCACCGATGGTCAGATCCTTTATGACGGGAAGAATCTCCTGGAGATGTCGCCTGAAGAGCGGGCGCAGGAAGGGATATTCATGGCGTTCCAGTACCCCGTAGAGATTCCCGGCGTCAGCAATATGTATTTCCTCAAGGCGGCGTTGAATACGATACGCAAGAAACGCGGCATTGAGGAACTGGATGCCATGGACTTCCTCACGCTGGTCAAGGAGAAACTCGGGCTGGTGGAAATGGATCCGGCGTTCTTGAACCGGCCGGTCAATGCGGGCTTCTCTGGCGGCGAGAAGAAGCGCAACGAAATTTTCCAGATGGCTGTGCTTGAGCCGAGGCTGGCCATCCTGGACGAGACCGACTCGGGCCTGGACATCGACGCGCTGAAGATCGTTGCCAACGGAGTGAACCTGTTGCGCACGCGGGACAGAGCAATGATCGTCGTCACGCACTATCAGCGTCTGTTGAACTACATCGTGCCGGACTACGTGCATGTACTGGCTAACGGACGGATCGTCAAATCGGGTGACAAGAACCTCGCGCTCGAACTGGACCAATCGGGGTATGTTGGCCTAGAGGAGGCCGTTACAGTATGAACGGTATCGAACCAATCCGCCAGGATGCCGCACGGCGCTTCGCCGATCTGGGCTTTCCTACGACCCGGGATGAGGACTGGCGGTTCACCAACGTCTCGCCTATTTCCAGAACACAATTTTCGGCGGCGCCTTCCGATTTGAGCTCCTGGGGAGAGGGGCAACTCGAGCAGCGGCTCGTCCAATACGAGGGCGGTGTGCGGCTGGTGTTCATCAATGGCCGCTACTCGCCAGAACTCTCTTCCCGGAAACTTCCACGGGGCATCCACGCGACCCCGCTTCGGGAAGCGAACGGTGCCGTTGCAGCGCACCTGGCGCGTTACGCGGACTACCAGGATCGTGCGTTTGTGGCGTTGAACACCGCTAAGTTCGAGGATGGTGCCTGCATCGAGATTCCCCAGGGGACAGTCGTCGAGGAGCCGATTCACCTAGTGTTCCTTGCAAGCGGCGGCGTCGTGCCGGTCATTTCGCATCCGCGTAATCTGGTCGTGATCGGACCGGGCAGCCGGGCAACCGTAGTTGAGAGCTACATAGGCCACGGGGCAAAGTATTTCACGAACGCGGTTACCGAGATCGTGGCCGGCGATCACTCGGTAGTGGACCATTACAAGCTGCAAGAGGAAGATGAGCGGTCATTCCACGTAGCTACCCTCCAGGTGCAGGTCGGCCGCGACGCGAATTTCTCGACGCATTCCATTTCGCTTGGCGGCAGTCTAGTACGAAACGACATCAATGCCGTGCTCGCGGAAGGAACGGAAGCTACCGCGAATGGCCTTTATCTGCCGTCCGGCAGCCAGCATGTCGACAATCACACAGTGATCGATCATGCGCGGCCCCATGGCACGAGCCATGAGTTATACAAGGGCATCCTCAGCGGAGCATCCGCCGCAGTCTTCAACGGAAAGATCATCGTGCGGGCGGGCGCACAGAAGACGGACGCCAAGCAGACCAACAAGAACCTCGTTCTGTCTGAAGACGCCACCATCAACACCAAGCCGGAACTGCAGATTCACGCCGACGATGTCCGTTGCACGCACGGGGCGACGATCGGCCAACTCGATCAGGAGGCCATCTTCTATCTGCAATCGCGGGGCATTGGGAAAGAACAGGCGCGCGATCTGCTGACGTATGCCTTCGCCCGCGACGTTATCGATCGGATCAAGGTGGAGCCACTGCGCGCCCGTTTGGAAAAGATTGTCTTGGAGAGATTGCATGCCAACCGTAACTAGCTTCGATGTGAGCGCCATTCGGAAGGAGTTTCCGATTCTCGCGCAGCAGGTGCATGGCAAGCCGCTCGTCTATCTCGACAGCGCGGCGACGAGCCAGAAGCCGAAATGCGTCATTGAGGCGCTTACGCGTTTCTACATGCTGGACAACGCCAATATACATCGCGGCGTCCATGAGTTGAGTGAACGCTCCACCCTGGCTTATGAGGCGGCGCGCGGCAAGGTGCAGCGGTTTCTGAACGCGGCTAATGAGCGGGAGATCATCTTCGTCCGCGGCGCGACGGAAGGCATCAACCTGGTAGCGCAGACCTATGGTCGAACGCACGTCAGAGTTGAAGATGAGATCGTCATTTCGGCCTTGGAGCATCACTCGAACATCGTGCCCTGGCAGATGCTCTGTGAGGAGAAGAAGGCGGTGCTGAGGGTCATTCCAATCAACGACCGTGGCGAGATCGAACTCGACGCGTTTGAAAAGATGCTGAACCCGCGAACGAAGCTCGTCGCGGTGAGCCACGTCTCGAATGCCCTCGGAACAATCAACCCGGTGCGCGAGATCATCAACACAGCGCACGGCTGGAACGTCCCGGTGTTGATCGACGGCGCTCAGGCAGTTCCGCACATGAAGGTGGACGTTCAAAATCTGGATTGTGATTTCTACG
>JBKJUN010000144.1:0-4226 GCA_046590555.1 Bryobacter sp.
CTCCACGCGGGTGCCACGTGAGCCTTTAAAAAGAATAGTGTCGCCAGGTTGGGCGATGGATTTCAAGGCAATTCCGGCTTCTTCGGGGCTTTCGAAAAAGCACGCGGCGCGTGCTGACAGACCAGCTTTCATTGCTGACTCGATTGTGAATCGAGCCGCGCCGCGTATCCCAAGTAGCACAGAAAAACCACTCTCCACTGCATAGCGACCTATGTCAGAGTGGAGAGGCTCAGCCCAGTGGCCAAGTTCGCGCATCTCACCCAGCACCGCAATGCGGCGGCCTGGCGCGGTATCGCGCAGCAGATCGAGCATGGCCTTGGCGGCGTCCGGGCTTGAGTTGTAGCAATCGTTCCAGATCGTCATGCCCTGATGTTCCAGTTTTTGAGTTCGCATCTTGGGCAGTTCGATCGTGCGAGCGGCTTCGCTGAGTTGGCGCAGGGGGACACCCCAAAGGCGCGCGACAGCGACGCCGGCCGTAATATTCAAGACTCCGATCCGGCCGGGGATCTGGGAGTGGAAGGGCTGAGCGTCAATGTGGAAGCTGGCACCTTCGAGATTGAAAGAAATTTGGGTCGCGCGTGTTTTTGCGGCTTCACTGAGGCCAAAGGTTTCGACTCTTGCTTTGGTGAAGGAAGCGAAGGCGGCGACGCGCGGGTCGTCGGCATTGAGGATGGCTACGCCGTCCTGGGGAAGAGACTCGATGAGTTCGCGCTTGGCGGCGGCTATGCCCTCGATGTTTTCGAAGTTCTCGATGTGGGCATGGCCAATGTTGGTGACCAAACCAATTTGAGGACGGGCGATTTCGCAGAGGCGGGCGATCTCGCCCGAATGGTTCATACCCATCTCGAGCACAGCGGCTTCCGAGTTATCGGAGATACGCAGGATCGAGAGAGGAAGACCAATGTGGTTATTAAAGTTGCCAACCGTTTTGCCGGTGGGGATGGCCACGCTTAACAAGGCTGAAACATTTTCTTTAGTGGAAGTTTTGCCGGCACTGCCGGTGATTCCAACGACCGTTTTGCCCCAAGCTTTGCGCGTTGCGGCGGCGAGACGTTGGAGGGCATCGAGAGTGTTGGGTACCACTAGCTGAGGGCCGCTTGCGTTTTCGACCTTGTATTGGACGAGGGCAGCTGCGGCACCGAGTTCGAAAGCGTTTGCTACGAAGTTATGGCCATCGACCTGTTCGCCGGGGAAGGCAATGAAGAGATCGCCGGGGCGGACTTCACGCGAGTCGATTGCGTAACCTGTGATGGCAGCATCGGCGGTTGGGATGGTGATGGCGAGTATACGGGCAATTTCGAAAATAGAGAGCGTCATACGGGCTGCTCCTTTTCGTAGCCGAGAGAAGCGAGGGCGCGACGGGCGACCAAACGATCATCAAAGGGGTGTTTGGTTTTGCCGACGATCTGATAGTCTTCGTGGCCTTTACCGGCGAGGATGACGATGTCACCAGGACGCGCCATGGCGAGGGCTTTGTTGATGGCCTTTTCGCGGTCTGGCTCGACAGTGAGCGGAGTATCGAAGCGACGGAGTCCAACCATGGCGTCGTTCATGATGTCGAGGGGTTCTTCTGTGCGGGGGTTGTCGCTAGTGAGAACGACGTGGTCTGACGCTTCAGCCGCGGCGGCACCCATTAGGGGACGCTTTGAGCGATCGCGATCGCCACCACAGCCGAAGAGGGTAATGACACGTGAGGGCTTGAGCGCGCGGGCGACGCGGATGGCGTTGCGGATTGCATCGTCGGTGTGGCTGTAATCGACGATGGTGAGGAAGGGCTGGCCGGCGTCGACACGCTCGAAGCGACCGGGGACGCTCACGCAGTTTTCAATGCCTTGCTGGACGGCATCGAGAGGGATACCTGCGCCGAGGGCGGCGCTTGCAGCGCCAAGAATGTTTGAGACGTTTACGTCGCCCAGCATCGGCGAGTGAATCTGCCGGGTGCCGTATGGAGATACCAGATCGAAGGTGACGCCGTCGAAGCCGGTGCAAATGTTGATGGCGCGGACAGTTGTTGGTGGGGAGGACTCGCGCAGAGCGAAGCTCCAGAGAGCCGTGGCAGGATCAATAGGTACACGGCGGGCGTAGTCGTCATCGAAGTTGAGAGCAGCTATGTTTGGGGGAGGGGCGTCCTGTCCACGGAAGAGTTCACATTTGGCGGCGAAGTAGGAATCCATGTCGCCGTGGAAGTCGAGGTGGTCGCGGGTGAGATTGGTCCAGATAGCGGCACGGAAGTGCATGCCCCAGACGCGGCCGAGGGCGAGGGCGTGAGAGGAGACTTCCATGGCGACGGCGTTATCGGCTGCGCCTTGTGAGAGCAGTTCGGCGAAGTGTTCGTAGAGTTCGACGCTCTCGGGAGTTGTGTTGACGCTGGAGAGGATACGTTTGCCGATTCGATATTCGATTGTGCCAAAGAGTCCTGCATTCATGCCTGCCGCTTCGAGGATGGAATGGAGGATGTAGGCTGTGGTGGTTTTGCCGTTGGTGCCGGTAACTCCGAAGAGCGACAGCTTGCTGCGCGTCGGGTCTTCGTAGAAATGGCGCGCAATGAGGGCGAGAGCCTTGCGGGCTTCTACGACCTGGATCCAGATAGATTCAAAGCCTGGCAGGGCAGGTAATTCGCTGAGGATTGCGATTGCGCCTTTATCGACGGCTGATTGCGAGAAGTTGCGGCCGTCGAAGTTGGTGCCGGAGAAGGCGAAGAAAAGATTGCCGGGGAGGACTTTGCGTGAATCGAAATGGACCCCGGTAGAGACACGAGTCGCGAGCTCTGCCGCAAGAGGAGCGGCGAGGGAAATGCCCTCAGTGAGTTCAGCGATCGTCCTTGGATTGAGGTTCAAGTCTGGTTCTATTCCTGTTTCTTTTCCCTAGCGCCCAAAGCGCAACTTGATTTTTTGGCCATATGCGACTGGTTCCCCAGGCGCAGGGATTTGAGATCTTACAAGCCCGCTGCCGGAGGGGTCGATGCGGAAGCCGCTCTTGCCGACGACTTCGAGTACGGCACGAAGGGTCATGCCAGAGAAGTTTGGAGTTACCAAGCTGGACTTAGTAAGTGTGGAGCCGGAGTTTTCCACTTCTTCCACAGGATTTTCCTCAGTGAGAATTGCTTCGGGCGCATCATTGACGGCAAGCGTCATGGTTGGTTCGCTTTTCGGGTCGTCTGGCAGATCTTTGGGAATGCTCAAGATACGCAAGGCAGATTCGGTGACTTTGCTAAATACGGGAGCGGCCACAGCTCCTCCGTATTTGGTTGACCCGTTGAGGGTAATGATTGTTACCAGCTTGGGATCGTTTACCGGGGTGAAGCCCATGAAGGATGCGTGGTACTTGTGCAGGTATACCTTGGTCTTTGGGTCGTAGATCTGTGCTGAGCCGGTTTTGCCGCCGACGGAGTAGCCGCGAATTTTTGCGCTCTTGCCTGTCCCCGCGAGTACGACATGCTCCATCATTTTGCGCATTTGGACGACGGTATCCGGGGAGAGGATCTGTTGAGAAGGTTCAATAGGGATCTCGAAGCTGGTACGGCGAAGCTGGTAGCCGTTGAGTTGTGGAGGAGAGACCTGGCGGACGAGCCTTGGCTTTACAAGTCTGCCGCCGTTGGCTATGACCGAAACTGCCTGGCCGAGTTGTGCTGTGGTGGCCATGATCTCGTGGCCCATGGCGACAGAGCCGATGGAGCTCTTGCTCCATTTGGAGAGGCGGAGAACGCGACCGGAGGATTCGCCCGGAAGGGGAAGGCCAGTGCGAGAGCCGAAGCCAAAGAGCTTGATGTAATCGAAGAATTTTTTCTCGCCCAGTTCCTGACTAACGCGGATGGCACCGATGTTGCTGGACTTGGCAAGGATGTCTTCTACGGAGAGGTAGCCGTAAGGATCGTGATCGTGAATGACGCGGCCGAAGAGATTTATCTTGCCATTGCCACAGTGATAACCAGTAGTGGGCTTGACCAGCTTTTCTTCGATGGCGCCGGCGATGGTAAAGACCTTAAAGACAGAGCCGGGCTCGATGGGACTTTGTACGGCCAGGTTTTGACGGGCCTGCATGTCGATTACTTTGTCGTTGGGGTTGTAGCTGGGGTAGCTGGCCATGGCGAGCACGTCGCCGGTGTTAGGGTCCATGACGATGGCGCGCCCAGTCCAGCAACTGTTTTCGACTACGGCTTCCTCCAGAAGTTTCTCAAGTTCGTACTGAACACGGTAATCGATGGTGAGGGTGACATCGTTGCCGGC
>JBKJUN010000555.1:0-3208 GCA_046590555.1 Bryobacter sp.
GAAGCCGTTTGCGATGAGTCAGCCTGCGATTTCCCGGCACTTGAAGGTGCTGGAAGGAGCGGGGCTGATCATGCGCCGCGTAGAGGGGACGAAGCGGCCCTGTCGCTTGTCGCCTCAAGGCATCAAATCGATCGATGAATGGCTGGACATGTTGAGAACTGCAATGTCGAAGAACTATGAACGGCTGGACGGAGTGCTGGCCAATATGAAAGGAAGCAATAACAATGAGCCTGACCCTGAAGACTGAAGGCGACAAGCATGTCGTCGTTACCCGCTTCTTCGCAGCTCCCCCGGAGGCTGTTTATCGAGCCCATACCGAGGCTGAGTTAGTAAAACAGTGGATGCTGGGCCCCGATGGTTGGACGATGCCGGTTTGCATCAATGAAGCTCGGCCAGGAGGAAAGATCCGCTACGAGTGGAACGACGGGAAGGGGCATTCTTTCTATTTGACGGGAGAGTGTTTGGCACTGGAGCCGTATCGCCGTCTTGTGCATGTCGAGCGAATGTATCTGCCGGACCCAACACCGGACAATCACGTCGAGACGATCTTTGAGCCTTTCGAAGGTGGGACGATGATGACCATGAGGATGACCTTGCCGGATGCTGAGACGCGGGCAGCAATGCTTGCCTCAGGCATGGATCAAGGCATGGAGGCGAGTTATGTTCGGCTTGAGGGCTTGGGATTGTGGAAGATCGCTTAGTTGAATCTGCGCTTCAGTGGTTGAGGGACCACAGCAGCCAACAGACACGGGAGGGAATGGCGCGATATGCCATTCCCGCGGAGCACGCTCTTGGAGTTGCCATGCGCGATATAAAGACTCTGGGCAAGGAATTGGGACCCAACCAAGAGTTGGCGGCCAAGCTATGGGATACATGTGTTTACGAGGCTCGCATGCTTGCGTCTTTCATTGGAGACCCGGCACGTATTACGTCTGCCCAGATGGACCGCTGGTGTAAACAATTCGACAATTGGGCTTTCTGCGATGCGATGAGCTTCAATCTCTTTGACCGCACGCCGTATGCGTGGCAGAAGGTAAACAGGTGGAGCTGCAGCAAAAAGGAGTTTGTGAAACGCACGGCGTTTGCGTTGCTGTGGAGTCTGAGCGTGCATGACAAGGGTGCCCGGGACGAATTGTTTATCGAGGGCCTTGAATTGATTGAGCGTGCGGCTGAGGATGCTCGACACTTTGTCATGAAGGCAGTGAATATGGCGTTGCGCGCAGTTGGAAATCGGAATCGTGCGCTGAATGTTGCAGCGGTTGGCAAGGCACGCAAATTGTCTGGTTCGCCGAATGCATCCATGAGGTAGGTGGGCAGGGATGCGCTTCGAGAATTGACGAGTGCAACAGTTAGTCGCAGGATCGGGGCTCGAGACTCAGCAAGGAGTATTTGCTGAAGGATTGTCCTGGGGTGGTTTGAGCATCAAGACAGCGGCGTACAAGACGACTACGATCACCAGCCATCGCAGAGTGGAGAGCGGGAGAGACTTTACGACGAAGGCGGCGAGGGGAACGGCGGCGAGACCGCCAATGGCGAGGCCGGCGGCCACAGGAGCCCAGTAGGCTTTGGCCAAGAGGAATCTTGTGCTGGCTACCGGCATGAGGAAGGCACCGGAGCCCATCATGATTGGGAAGGCTGCGGCGGGGTTCATTCCGAGGAGGCTGACAAGGGTCATGCAGGGGGCGTAGAAGCCGATGCCGAGGGTGCTGATGGCGCTGATTATCGCGATGCCAGCCATGCCTGCGGCGAGGCGCCAGCCGGTGAGTAGGAGCGCGTCGCCGCCGGCGGGAAAGAGGTCGAGCTGGCGGGCTAGCATTGCTACTACTGCTACGAGGAGGGTGCCGCCCATGCAGAGTTGGACCGTGCGCTTGGGCAGGCCGGCGACAAAGCCTGCGCCGATCCACGCGCCAGCCACCGAGCTTGCCATTAGAAGGACGAGCGTCAGGACGTCGACTTCGATTGCGGACATGTAGATGAAAGCTTGCAGGATTACTGGCAGAGTGTGGCCAGAGTTGAGTGTGCCGGGGATGAGCTCGTCTGGCACCATGCGGCGGAACTTGAAGATTGCGGTGGAGGGGGCGAAGGAGCCGATGCCGAGGGTGTCGAAGAAGTTTGTGATGAAGCCGGTGGCGAGGTGCTCTACAGTGGGCCTGGGTGTTGGGGTCCAGCTTCGCAGCGCGTTCACGAAGACGGTTGCGTAGAATACCGTCATTGCGGCGAGGGCAACGAAGATCGCGGTCTTGGCTGGCATCTATTGGTGCGGGAGCTCGAGGTCAGCTAGAGTGATGGCGAATTCGTATTGCGGGAGTTGCAGAGATTTTACTGGATGGAGGCCGGTCTCGTCGTAGGTGTAAAGCTTTGCGTCTTCTGGGTCAATCAGCCAAATATTGGGGATGCCCCAGGCTAGGTATTCGGAGAACTTGCGGAGAGTTTCGCTGAGGCGATCATCGGGGGATGAGATTTCAATGGCAACGAGTGGCGGGGTTTCAGGATAGAGGCCTGGGGGAAGCTCGCCGGCAAAAACAGCGACGTCCGGGATTCGGTAAATTGAGCCGACTTCTATTGCGTGGCGAACTTCACTAATTGCAAAAACAGCGTGCCGCTTGCGAAGCAGTTCGAAAAGAAAGCCTAACAGCATTTGCACTCTACCGTGGAGGATGGTGGGCATTGAGCGCTCCAAGATTTCACCGTGAACATACTCGCGGTCGAGACCGTTGTAGGTCGTCTTAAGATATTCTTCGGGCGATATGAGAACTGGAGTCGCCATGGCTGTAGCTTAGCTTATGCTGGGATTTATATGAAGAGACTGTTGTTGATTGTTGTCAGTGGGCTTGTGGCCTTTGGCCAGGATTCACGGGTGAAGGCGGCGGTGGAGGCAATTCGGGTGAACAACGCCTGGACGATGTCGCAGCAGGTCTCGATTTGCGAGATTGCTGCGCCTCCTTTTGGTGAGGCAGAGAGGGGTAAAGAATATGCCAAGCGGCTGGCCGCTTTGGGGATGGTGGACATTCGCACCGATAGCGAAGGGAATGTGATCAGCCGGCTGCCTGGGGCTGGTGCGCCGAAGCCGCTGGTGGTAATCAGTGCGCATCTCGATACCGTGTTTCCTGCCGGAATGGATGTGAAGGTTCGGCCAGAGGGTAAGCGGCTTCATGGGTTGGGGATTGGGGATGATTGCCGTGGGTTGGCCGTCGTACTGGCCGTGGCA
>JBKJUN010000573.1:0-5535 GCA_046590555.1 Bryobacter sp.
GGGAATCGAACCCCTGCTTAAGCCTTGAGAGGGCTCCGTCCTAACCGCTAGACGATGGCGCCACACATTGCGACACTAGAAGTGTAACAAACCCTAGCGAGCCTTGAATTCCGGCAACCTCCCCGGCGTCGCCGGAGCCCCCGCCGCATCCAGTTCCCGCTCCAGTTTCTTCAGGTCCACATCCAGCAACCCCCGAAGCTTCTCCAACTCCTTTTCAAAATCCCGGGCCGCCAAATTATAGTTATCCACCCAGAACTGCGCGGGTCTGCTGGTCGACAGCCTCATATTCCCGGCCACATTGCGAATCCGCTCCGCCAGCGCCGGCACCGTATCGACATAACGCCCAGCCGCAAACGTATCGCCAACAATCACCAGCCGCATCGCTGCCAGCCGGTCCTCAAGCCCCTTCACATCGGCCCGCAACTTCACCGGCGCACCAGGAGTCAGATCCAGCGCAGTTTTGATCGCCGTCAACTTCAACCGCGTAGCATCGATACTCTCCGAAGCCCCGGTAACCGCCCGCTGCAATCGCGTCACCTTCTGTTGAAACTCACTCAGAATCTTAAAGTCCGCATCATTCATAGCAGCAGTTCCTTCAGCCACCACCCGAAATGCCACCGGCTCACCCAGCGGTGTCACAACTCCGCCAACCCGCTTCGACATCTGAGCCTTGTAATAGCCCGGCATCCCAAGCGGCCCAGTCTGCGGAGGTCCAAACTCCTCCAGCGCCTCCATCCCCGGCGGCGTCGGACGAGGCAAATTCGTAGCTGGCTCGCGCAAATCCCAACTCACCCGGTTGATTCCCTTCGTAGCAGGCCCGGTCATCGTCCGCACGGCCCGCCCACCAGCATCCAGCACCGTAAACAAAATCACCGGCGCTTCCTCTTCAGCCTCAGCCCGCAAATCTGCAAGCGACGGATACACAATCGCTTCCTTCTTCTGATTCGCCGCCCGCTCAGCATCCCGGCGCAGATCCCGCTTCGACTTCACTGCATCCTTCAAGTGGTAGGTAAACGTCGCCCCAAATGCCGGATTCTCAGCCGTGTAATAAGCCTCACCCTGCGTCCCTTTTGTCGCCCCACCAAGCCTCCGCGACTGCACAAACAGCAACGCATCCTTAACCGCAAAGAGCTTCGCCTCAGCATTGAGCACCTCAGGCTTCAACGCCCGCAGCGCCGAGTAATCATCGAGGATATAAATCCCACGCCCGAAGGTCCCCACCACCAGATCATTCTCACGCTTCTGAATCACCAGATCATGAACGGCAATCGTCGGCATCCCGCCCGTCAGCTTCGTCCACTTCACCCCGCCATCCAGGCTCGCGTAGACCCCATACTCGGTACCAACAAACAACAGATTCGCGTCCACATGATCCTGCACAAAAGACTTCACCGCGCCATTCTCTGGCAAGTCGCCCATGATCGGCGTCCAGTTCCGCCCAAGGTCAGTCGACTTGAATAAATAAGGCTTGAAGTCCGAATTCTGATGATTGTCAAAGGCCGCAAACACAGTGCCACCATCAAGCGTCCCAGGCACCACCTTCTTCACATAAGCACCCTCAGGCACACCAGCAATCCCGGCTACCTTGCGCCAGTCCGTACCAGCGTTCTCGCTCACATAAATCAGCCCGTCATCGCTACCCGTATAAAGCAGCCCATCCTTCTTCGGAGACTCTGCAATCACGCTCAAATTCCCATAGCTGGCAGTCGATTGATTCTTCGCAATCGCCTCCGGCCCCCACACCTTACCCATCACCGGCAACGTATCGCGATCGAGCGAACGAGACAAATCCCCGCTAATCGCCTTCCACGTGCTCCCGCGGTCATCACTCTTAAACACCTTCTGCGCCCCAAAGTAAATCCGCCCGGCCTTATGCACACTGGCCGTAAACGGCGAATCCCAATTCCAGCGCAACGGAGTCTCTCCCGGCAACTCCAGCGGCTTCAGCCCAACAGATTCCCCCGTCCGCTTGTCAAAACGCGATAGCCCCCCATTCTGGCTCTCGGCATAAATAATACTCTGCTCAAACGGATCGGCCTTCGAAATAAACCCGTCTCCGCCCCGGGTCACAAACCAGTCGTCATTCGTGATCCCGTGCCCGCTCTTGGTCCGCGACGGTCCAGCCAGCGAGTTGTTATCCTGCGTCCCACCGTAGATGTTATAGAACGGCTTGGCATCATCAACAGCAATGTCATAGAACTGAGTAATAGGCAAATTCGCCTTGTAGATCCAATTCGCACCCTTGTCCCAAGTCTCATAGAGTCCACCATCACAGCCCAGCAGATAATGATTCGTCTGCTTCGGGTCCACCCAGATCACGTGATTATCGACGTGTTTGTTCTTCTCGCCCAGTGGCCGCACATTACGCCCGCCATCATCGGACACACGAAAGATCACATCCGGCAGATAGATCCGCATCGAATTCTTCGGGTCCACATAAACCTTCGCGTAGTACATCGGCTGCGCCAGATGCTCATTCACCTTGGCCCAGGTCGCCCCCGCATCATCGCTCCGGTACAATCCCCCCAGCCGCGCCGTCGCCTCAATCGTCGCGTACACAACGCTCGAATCACTATGCGCAATCGCCAAACCAATCCGTCCCAGTTCCCCCGCCGGCAACCCATTCCCACTCAACTTCTGCCACGTCTCACCAGCATCGGTGGACTTATAGATCGCACTCTCCGGCCCGCCATTAATCAGCGTCCAGAAATGCCGCCGTCTCTGCCACGCACTCACAAACAGAACATCCGGATTCTGGGAATCCATCGCGATATCGGTCACGCCAGTGTTCTCACTAATCGCCAGCGTCGCCTTCCAGGTCTTGCCCCCATCAAGACTCTTATAAAGCCCGCGATCCCCACCAGGCCCCCACAGCGGCCCAGACGCCGCCACATAAACCACATTCGAATTCCGCGGATCAATCACAATCTTGCCAATGTGCTCACTCTTCTTGAGTCCCATATTCTTCCACGTCGCCCCCCCGTCATCGCTCTTATAAACCCCATCCCCATAAGCCACACTCCGTTGGCTATTGCTCTCCCCGGTCCCCACCCACACGGTATTGGCATTCTTCGGGTCCAGCGTCACATAGCCAATCGAATAGCTAGCCTGCTTGTCAAAAACCGGAGTCCACGTCGCGCCATTGTTCACCGTCTTCCACACACCACCACTAGCCACACCCAGAAAGTAATGCCCAGGGTTATCAGGGTTCACGGCAATCGATTCAATACGGCCCGACATCAGCGCCGGCCCAACAGATCGAAGCTTCAGCCCGGCAAGCACTGCTTCCTGCCCAAAGACACTGGCAACAAAAAGACACAAAGAGAGAACACAACGCATATCGAATTAGTGTAATCACTAATCCGGAACAAAGTCGAAGTGCGTTGGCCGCGGCTTCACCTCAATCGCGCAATCCAGCGACAAATCCCACCACTGGCTCTGCGGAAGCGTTGTCAGCACTGTATCCCGCACAGCCTCCCGCCCCTGAAACAAAGTCACAAACATCTTCAGGCCCTCAAAGCGCTGCACACGCGCGAGGAAACGATCCGAACCATAATCCACCTCCAGCAAATGATTCGGCGAATAGTAGCGGCGAAGCCAGGCCCCCAACCCATCCAGCCCCGGAAACACAACCCGCTCCGTGATATTGGCCATATCCAGCTTGTCCCGCACTTCCCACTTCAGCACTGCCGGCACAATGATCTTCCGAAAGATCCCCGGCTGCTCTGCTTCCTTCCCCACCAGCCACTCTTCGAGCTGCTGCTCCGGGTTCGAAATCATCGAAAACAGTGCTGCCTGATTCACAATGCGGTCATCGAGCGACGGCGGTTCAAAGAAGATCACACAATCCTGACCATCCCGCTTCACGCGGGCATCAAATTCCCCCAGCGTCCGAGCATACCCATCCAGCATCTCTGCGGTAAAGAACACCGCATCATCCTTCTTCAGAATCGCCTTCAAGCTCTCCGGCAGATACCGCCTCACCTTGATGAAATCGATACAGAAGATCACCCCATCGGTAGCAAACAGATCCGCCTTCGTTGTCACAAAGTGCAGCGCCACATAAGGCGAGAAAGTCCAGTCCAGCAACCGTGTCGGTAACCCGTGGTGCTGCCCCATCGCCAGCCAGTTCCACCACGAATCATGCAGTGAATTCTCCATTTGCGACCCATACTTGCGAAAGTTCCGCAGCAGATCATCCTCAATCGAGGCGTAACGTCCACCCAGACGGTTCAGCGAAGTCCGCCGGTCATAGCGCCAATCCGGCAATCCCCGAAAGGCAAACGGCGAACGAAACCGCCCATGAGGCTGATACCAGCTCTCCTCATAAAGGCATTCATTCAACTGCGCCCAGCTCTCCACTCGAACCTCGTTCATGTGTCCATAGTAGTGCACCCCACCCCGCTAGAACCCCGCCTTCCGCCTCACCTTATCCCCCTCCACCGGCAGCACTCTCCGCCGCGCCCCGATCAGCGCCAGCCCCAGCCCGAACACCAGGTCATCATGCCGCCCCTCGCTCTCAAACCTGGGCCCGCTCACACTCTGATACTTGCGGATACTCTTCAGCTCTTCCACCATCCCCTCCCACCCTGCAACTCCCCCTGCCACCTCCAGCCCATCCACCTCAAACGCCTGGCACACCCCCAGCAAAATGTCGGTCCGGGGCGTCGGATAAAACCCCGCCTTGTACCGCATCTCCTGCCCACCAGTAATCACCACCGGATAAAGCTCCCCCCGCAGCCGTTTCTGTTGCAGCAGCTCGGTCACCACCAGCCCAATCCCCGTAGCATCCACCACCGTCGTCACCAGACAGCCTTCAAAGTCCGGCAACATCGTCAACCGTTCTACTTCACCCACCACCTTCTGAAACGCCGTCCCCAGCCTCAGCCGCGCCACCTTGCGCACAATCAGCCTCCGCCTCCACCCAAACTCAAAGGTCCGCGGGTCCCGCACCCCGGTCGACTCCACCCTCTGCTCCAGCACCACAATCGCCGTATGGTCCGCCCTCTGTCCAAGATCCACTCCGATATGAAAACTCCGCAGCATACTCACATCTCCCCTTCCAGGCGCACATCGAGCCCCTTCACATCCAGCCCCGCCGCCACCGCCCGGTCAAACCACTCCTGCCGGAACACCTGATTCTCCATCCCCACAAACTCACACAGATACTCCTGCCGAAACCAGTCCTCCCCCTGCACCCGCCGCTCCTCCTCCAAAAACGCCGCCGGAATCCTTGCGCATTCAGTCGCCTTCACGCTCACCCGCGTCCACCCCTCCCCGCCCTGCTCCCATTCCTTCCAAAAGAATCCCCGCTCCCCAAACGGCGTCGACAGCAGCGCCAGATCCCCACCCCGCGCCAGCATCGGCCGCAGCGCCTTGTAGAGCAAATCCCCCACCCGCGCCGCCTCATCAATCACAACCAATGCGGGCGCGGAGAACCCCCGCACATTACATTCATTCCCCGGCACACCCAACACCCGCGAGCCATTCTTCAAACCAAGCGACAATTTCCCCTTCCCCACAAGTTCCTCGGAG
>JBKJUN010000674.1:0-1489 GCA_046590555.1 Bryobacter sp.
CGGAGGAGCCTGGGATGACGCAGAGTTCGCCGGGGGGCAGCTTGCGTAGGTGCTGGCGTAGAGTTCGATCTGGTTCAAGCCCACTGTCATCGTGAAGGGGCGGTTTCTTAGGGTGTCGAATTGTGTGGTGGGGAAGTTGGTGATCAGGTTGCCGAAGCGGTCTGTGTGGAGGACTGTTCCTACGTAGCAGCGTCTGGAGAGGCGGGTGGGAGCGAGGGCTGGGCTGCGCATGGGGTCCGTTATGAGGTGGCCTAGTTTGGCTGGTTTGATGCCGGTGGCGAGATGAGCTGCAACTGGGGCGAAGATGTCTCTTCCGTGGAATGTTGTAGAAGGGTTGGGGCGCCAGAATTTGGGCTGGTTCAGGTGGCGGGTTTTGGGTTTGTCTGTCTGGAGGATCAGAGAGAAGAGGCCGTTGTCGGGGCCGATGAAATAGTGGCCTTCGGCTTCGATCAGCAGGGGGCGGCGCTCGCTGCCTACGCCGGGGTCGATGATTGCGACGTGAATGGTGCCTTTAGGGAAATACCGCCACGATTGGTCGAGGAGAAAGGCAGCCTGCTGGATGGCGTAGGGCGGGACTTCGTGAGTGATGTCGATGACGGGTGTGGCTGGGGCGATTGAGACAATGACGCCTTTGAGGACACCTACGAAATGGTCGGCGGTGCCGAAGTCGGTGAGGAGAGTGATCATCGCTATTCAGTAGAATAAAGGGTAAGCATGCATATTCGCGACATTTTGGCAGAACATGAGACAACGTTGTCGTTTGAGTTCTTTCCGCCCAAGACGGAAAAGGATTCCGAAGTGTTGTTTGAGAATATATCGTCTCTCGAGATGTTGCAGCCTTCATTTGTCTCGGTGACTTATGGGGCGGGCGGATCAACTCGCGAGATGACGCATGATCTGGTGGTGCGGTTGAAGTCTACGACACAGCTCGACCCAGTGCCGCATCTGACTTGTGTTTGTCATCAGGAAGAAGAAGTGCAGGGGATTCTTGAAAAGTATGCGCTGGCCGGGGTGTCTAATATTCTGGCGCTGGGAGGAGATCCGCCGAAGGATCTGGTGAATTACGTGAAGGCCGACGATGCTTTCCAGAATGCGGCGGATCTGGTGCGGTTTATCAAGAAGTTCAACGAGAGTGGCGTGCATCAGGACAAGCGGGGATTCGGCATTGGTGTGGCTGGTTTTCCGGAAGGGCATCCGGCAACACCGAACCGCTTGGACGAGATGGACTTTTTGAAGCGCAAGGTAGATGAGGGCGCAGATTACATCTGCACTCAGTTGTTCTTTGATAATCGTGATTTTTATGATTACCGGGAGAGGTGCGAGTTGGCCGGGATTCATGTGCCGATCATTGCCGGAATCATGCCGGTGACTTCCCTTCCCAGCATGAAGCGGATGGCGCAGTTGGCTTTGGGGGCACGGTATCCAGCTCGTTTGACGAAGTCCTTGCAGCGGTGCCAGGATGACCCGGCGGCAGTGCGCAATGTGGGTA
>JBKJUN010000693.1:0-1499 GCA_046590555.1 Bryobacter sp.
GCTTCCACGCTCTCACCTTTGCCCTCGTCTGGCTCGATCACATCCGCCGCAACCATGGCGACATCGCCGCCAGCCGCCTCCTGCTCTACCTGCCAGAGAGCCACGCCCGCGCAGTTACCCTGCTCGCCCGCCACCTCGACCCCAAAAAACTAAACGTCGACATCTGGCTCTACTCGGAAGAAGGCGGCGAATACCAGCTAGACCCCGCAGATCGCGGCAATCTTGAATCGACGCTAGCCCCGCGCTACTCACGCCTCGGCGGCCCAGTCTGGTGGATCGAAGTCCTTGTCAAATACCCGCAAATCGACTGGGTCGAAGAAGCTGACGGCAGCATCGGCTACCGCATCAGAGGCCTCGAGCTCGCCCGCCTCCGCCAAGCCAGCGGCAACGAGAAACCCAGCATCGAATACGGTCTCCGTCGCAAACGCAAAGCCAGTCCCAAAGAAATCCCCGCCATCGAAGCCCTCATTGACGAGGTCAGCCAGCACCGGCATGCCAAGGCAGCAGACCGCAACAACCCCCTTTACCTGAATGAGCCGGAGCGCTGGCTCGAATCTCAAGTCCGCAGTCAGATCCAGGACATCGACGCAAGCCTTCTCCCTGACACTGTCTTCGGCCAGGCCCTTGGCAGCCTCCACGGCGAGCGCAGTGCCCTCGATCTTCTCGCCATCGACCGCGACGGCAACCTCAGCATCCTCGAACTTAAGGCCACCGAAGACATCCACCTCCCTCTCCAGGCCTTCGATTACTGGCTCCGCGTCTGCCACCACCTCGCCGCAGACGATTTCTCGAGCAGCGGTTATTTCCCCAGCCGCGAATTATCGAGAAACGTTCCCAAGGTATTTTTAGTCTCACCTTCGCTGCACTTTCATCCGATGACTGAGGCAGTACTGCATTTCCTGCCACCCCAGTGCGAAATGATCCGCATCGGCCTCAACGGCAACTGGCGGGAACGCGTTGATGTCGTATTACGTATGTAGAATTAGGAAGAACATGAGTCTTTTATCTCAGCTGCGCCAAGCCGTCACATCGCTCAATCCCGCTGAAGTGCGGGAAATGGCAGAGCAGCGTGTCTCCATCCGTCTGGTGGCTGCCCACGCCTCTTCCTACACAACCATGGCTGGATGGTTGATGCCCGAATCGATCACACCAGCCAAGCGTGCAGACGCCTCGCGCATGATCTACCTCGAAGGCGAAGACAACAAACCCGATCATTTCGATCTCGAAATCTACTCCGAAGACGCCATCGCCCCGGCTGACGCCTTCATCTTCCGGCGCGAAGACCCCAGCCGAGTAGTCAAAGAAATTCTCGACCGTCAAGAAGCCCTTGGCCTCCCGCTCGCTCGCCTTTTCCCGCCCTTCCGCGAAGAAGTCTGCAAGCGCCTGATCCACAAGATCGCGATGGAGAACGCTGCCTTCTCGCTGGCCACAGCCCTCCCCAACATGGCCCCTTTGCTCGGCCTCGGCTGGGCCGCTGGCGAATTCGCCTCCGATTCGGT
>JBKJUN010000024.1:0-8646 GCA_046590555.1 Bryobacter sp.
CAGGATCAGATCGCCGCTCTCACCCGCCGGGTCTTTCAGCTTGAGACGGGTGAGTCGACACCTCAGCCTATTCACGAGCAGCCGGTTGAAGTAGTTTCACCTCTAGTAGTTGCGCCAGCTAAAGACTGGGAAGCTACTGTCGGCACCAACTGGCTGAACCGGATCGGTGTCATCCTGCTGGTGATCGGTATAACGCTCTTTCTTGGCTATGCAATGGCTTCGATGGGTCCAGTCGGCAAAATTGCAGTGGGTGCTTCAGTTGCGGCGCTGATGCTGGCTGCGGGTTATTGGTACGAGCATAAGGGGAAGTTCCGGCCCTTTAGCCTGGCCATGCTGGGCGGTGGATTCGCAGTGCTCTACGCTACTGCCTACGCTTCACATTCGGTTCCAGCTTCGCGCATATTCGACAACCTCGCAATCGGTATTGCGATTCAAACAGTGATCGCAGTTGTCGCTGTCTGGCAGGCGGTACAATTTGGCAGCGAACGCGCCGCGATACTGGCGTTCCTGGCGGCATATCTTGGGCTTGCTTCGAGCACTTCCCTGCCCTTCATCTATGGCGGAGCCTATCCGCTCGCGATCTGCGGCTTGTGGTTAAGCCATCGAATGAAGTGGACCGATCTCCCCTGGAGCATCCTCTTCTATACGTGGCTCTGCGAGATTCAAACCGGCAGTCGAGACTGGGAATTTCAATACTGGGGCCACCCCATTGCGTGGCTCAATGTAGGTCTCTTTTCCGCTTTCGAGATCAAAGAAAGAATGCGCGAGTGCACGCTCAGGAATCCAGCCTGGATCCTGGTGAACGATCTGCTCTTTGTGTTTGCGACCTTTGCCGCCACCCGCTTTGAGAGCGCAAGCCACGTCGCCAGCGTCTTTGCTCTGCTAACTTTAGCTGGGCTGATTGCTTCTTCTGTCCGTGCCTGGCTGGGAGTGCGGAACGAAGCTCTTTCAGAGGGCATGACTCTGCTGTGTGCAGCCGTCTGGGTGATCGCGCGATTCGCTGAATCTGACCCGCTGCTAATGCTGATGCTTGTCCTGGCAGTCGCGATGGTGGGTTTGATCCGCAACTCGATGGCACCTACCGCCGCACTCACCTTAAGTGCCGAAGGAGTGCTTGGGCTCATTACCCTGGTCACCTTGATCACATTCCCTGAGACCAAACTGATCATTGAAGCCCCTCTAAGAATCCATCTTGCTCTTCCGCAAACACTAGCCCTGATCGTGTGCCTCTTCGCTGCGGGACGCTGGTTTACGACAACTCCCTGGCCGAGTTGGACCGCACTTGTGGGAGTTGCGGTGGTCACGCTAGTGACAATTCCGAAAACCATGGGAACAATTGTTTTGGCCTTCGAGGCGATCCTCGCAGTCGCGGCCGGCCTTTATCTGGCTCGCCGACCCATCCGCCTGGGTGGCATTGCGCTGTTTTTATTCAGCATTTTGAAGGTTTTCGGCTATGACTTGAATGAATTGGATACCTTGCCGCGAATCTTCAGCTTCATTATTCTCGGACTTCTTTTGATCTCTGCCTCGTGGGGATACACCAAATACCGCCAACAACTGCAAAAATACTTATAGTGTCTATTGATGAAAGGCAGTTTTTTGTTGAATCGCAGACAACAAAACCCGCTAGCCTGAATTGCCCATTCTGCCGAAGTATCGAGACTTATGATTTGCGCTGGCTGGTGCGCAAGAAGCGAGACCGTCTGCCAGGCAATGGCGACGACCGTGATCGTGCCAAGTTCCAGAAAGCTTTGAGCTACATGGTCTTGCTCGATGACAAGGCCACTTGCAAGAATCAGCGCTGCCGGCGACCCTTCGAGATTTCAGGGGTCAAGACCACCGCCTTCATCTAAGGTAGCCGCAAATGGGATGCGGAATTGGCTCAGCGCACCTAAGAAAATAATCCATGCCGTACCCCAAATCACGAAGATCAGCTTCGGGTTGCGGAATTCGAGCGTCAGGGTGACAGCGCCAGTTGCCTTCGGCTCGATCCACATCCAGCCGAAGCCATCTTTGTGAATGGGCCATTTGGTGCCCTGCACGCTAGCTACCCATCGTGCATCGTGAGCCACTTGAACACTGATCGCGTCTCCGGCACGCAGATTCAGGTCCAGTTCGGCTCGGCTTGGATTGATCCAGCGCAAGACCCCACCGTTCGATGTAGGGCCTTCGAGGGCACTTACATAGCGAAGCAAGCCTTCTTTTTCGAGATAAGAAACCGGGGCCTTCAACATCAGAGTGGATTGTGGCACAACATGGGCAAGCGATTCATTGGCCCGGCTCACCTCAAAAATTACATCCCCTCGCTCTCGCCAAATTTCGGTTAGCAGTCCATCGAACTGATGTGGGTCCTGCCAGGGTCTAAAGGGATCTTCCGTCTTTTCGTCACCAACGGCGACATAATCGACACCTAGGGCCTTGAGCCAGGCAACGGTAAGCGGGCCATCTCCGCGGTGCGCCGTAATGCCATAGTCAGCAAGAAAAAAGATTGGCAACCGGACTCCATTGGCGAAGCCACCGCCAAACTGCATCTGGTCGTATTCGACGCCAGCAAAGAACCGGGGCGTGCCCTGAAAATAGACACGTGCTTCAGGATCATGATTTGCCATCGCCCTTGTGATTCTATGCTCCCAGCTTTCTTGAAACTTGAAGGGCTCAATGTGCTTGTCCAGTCCCCGGCCCGCGATCACGCAAAACACAAATAATGCGCCGATTCCGGCTGTACTCCAGACCCAGGCTTTGGGCAGTTTCGCCATCCCGGCAGCGATCAATAGAGCGATGCCGAGATCCATTTCAAGGTGGTAGCGATGGGGCTGCGGGACGAAGTAGACCTTCGCAAATTCCCAGGTCAGCGGAATGGCTGCCATTGGGAGCAGGAATCCAACAGATGAAGCCGCTGTGCTGCGCTTCTGAATCAGAACCACGGCAGTAACAGTGGCAAGAGCCAAGGCTGCCAGTTGCAAGTAGTGCCATAGGTCCATGGGATGCACGCCACCGACGAACTGGGCATTGCGGGCAATGTCGGAGAGGTTGGTAGGGGTCAACCAGCGGAGCGCCAACAGATAGGCCCAGACACCAATCGCCATCGCAGGTAAGACGCTGCGGAAGCCGCGAGCGGCGACAATAGCCAGGACGCCAAAAGCAAGAGCAAAGCCACCAATGATATTGCTGAGAGGAACGGCGGCACAAGCAAGCGAAGCTAGTGCCGCTCTCCGCCAGGTGAAATTTTCGAGCCCCCAATCTACAGCCAGAAGCGCCAGAGGCAGCAGAGCCAGTGATGCCAGATGCGGCCCTTCACCGTACCGCGTAAGAACGCTTAGCCGCTGATTGAACCAGTAGCCATCAAGATCTCCGGCGATGCTGGGCATAAGCCAGGAACAGGGCGACAACAATCCGTAAAATGCTGCGGCAAATACGCTGGGCCAGAGTGCGCGCGTCCAGCGCCAGCACAAGAGCCAGACAGTAATTGGTCCCAGACAAAAGAAGAAGGCGGTAACCAAGTGGTAAGACTTGCCCTCACTCAGGTGGGCCAGACTTGCCACCATCGCCACAACAAAGTGAAGCAGAGGAGGATATGTATTCTCAAACGGTACACCGCCATACCAGTAGGGGAACCATTCCCCTGTGCCGTAGATCGTAGAGAGACCGTGCTGGCCTATGTAGCGGGCCAGAGTGAGATATGCCCATTCGATCGACTCACGAGCGTGGGTGAAATCAATCGTGAGCCACTTGGTGAGTACCCAGAGGTTCAATGCCGCCAGGACAGTAAGAGCAAATGCGACCTGAACTGCCGCGCGAATACGTTAGCTCCCGGAGGCGTGAATCTGTACGAGGGGCGATTCGTTCTTTGAAGGAGCGACAGATTCCAGAGTCTGCGGATCGCGCCAGAAATCCATCATTGACGTTTGGTGCACGCAACTGACTGTGCAGTTGGGTGCGCAGCTCTTTTTGGTGTTGTACTCACGCCGTACGTCGGCGAGTGAATAGTCCGTTAAGGGAATACCAGGGAAACCACGTTGTTGCGAGCAATAGTGCACGAGGCCGTCTTCGCAGACATAGAGGTAGCGTGCCCCGGCACGGCATTTCCAGTCGTTGGGCTCGCCATCGGCAATCTTTTCCTGGAAGTGATTGAGGCGTGCGTAGCTCTTCTTCGACAATGCGCGAATGCGGTGAAAGACATCGCGTTCGACGGGACCGAGAGGCTTCAACTGCCCGCTGCCGTCGTGGATTATGCCGACAGTCGAGCTGAGGTTGAGCTCATGCGCTCGAGTGGCGATCACAAAAGCGTCTTCCGGATTCTTGATTGCTGCACCAACCACACTGTTGATGTTTACGTGGAACATGGCAAACTCAGCGAGCCACTGCAATCTCTTATCGAGAACTTTTAAGCTCTTCTTAGAGACTTCATCCGGGACAAGGTTGTCGATGGAAATCTGCAAATGGTCCAAGCCTGCTTCATTCAGACTCTTGATTTCCTTCTCGTTTAACAAATAGCCATTGGTAATCATGCCGGCGATCGCGCCGACCTTTTTGATTTCCCTGATGATGTCTTCGATTCGGCTGTGCAGCATTGGCTCGCCGCCACTGATAGTGATGAGCGTCGCCCCAAGACGGCCAAGATGACGCACCCGATCGAGCATCGTATCGATGGGTACTTCCTTGGAGAAATCATCGTACTCGTTGCAGTAGCCGCAATCAATGTTGCAGCGACGGATAGGCACGATATGCGCCTGGACGACATGGTCTGTCGACACAAGCCCTTTGCCAACAAGGCTGAGCTCGCGAAACAGACGTTGATAGGCGGTGATTCGCCTTTGGACACGGAAAGAGAATGAGGGCATTAGGCCAAACTTTAATTATACTTCAGCGGAGCCTCAAATCGAGCTTGCCTCCAGCTCCAGAGTACTGCAAAACTACACTCTTCACTTTTGTCATCTTTCCAGGGAAGTCGAAATATAGATTGCCCGCTCGCCCGCTTTGTACTGGACCCTCAGGGATGGCGCTTTCGATAGCCGCATCCCAATCCTGGGCCTCACCTTCGGTGGTAGCCGGCATGCCGATGGGGCGTTGCTGTCCAGGCCGTGGGTCCCCGGGGAAGCGGGCCTGGGGCCTGGGTTGGTTAACTATAACCTGCGCATCCCCCATGCCTCCTCCATAAACGAGGCGGCGGCGCTGCGGGTCCGAGTCGCGATTGCGTAAGCCGTTCGCCACCAGCCCCGGCGTTGAGGGCAGCAGAGTTATTTTCTTGTCGTCGATCTTCAACTGGAAGTCTCCGGCGTTCAATTCGCCAGTGAAGGTCTTGCTTGCGAAGGCACCGAGTTCGATAACGATGAAGTTGCCGGAATCGTGCAAAGTGGTACCGGCAGAGAAGGTGCGCCCCATGTAGGTCGCACCAATTTGCAGCTTGCCAGCGTCACCAGAAAACTCATAGTCGGCCGGTTTCGGTTTGAGGGTGAGACCATTCGGTACCACCCCCTGCCCCCAGGCAGTGGCAAATGCCGTCACAATGAGAATTCGCCGCATGTTACGCATCACCTTCATCCTACTCCTCGCAGCTACATTCTTGAACGCGCAGCCGCTAGCGCCCCGTGTCCGTGCTGTAGTTGCAAAGAACCAACGCGTCCACTGGGGCGTGCACGCCGTGCAGCTCAAGTCAGGTCGTGTTCTGGCGAGCGTGAACGCAGATCAATTCTTTATTCCTGCCTCGAACACGAAGTTGTTCTCAACCGCTTTTGCGCTTACTGCGCTCGGCCCGGAACACCGCTTCAGCACCCGAGTGCTGGCGGCAAGCGCACTGGACCCGAACGGCATCGTCAGCGGCGACCTTGTCCTCTATGGCGGCGGCGACCCCTCGCTGTCGGCTCGACGCTATCCCTATGATCGCGAAAAGCCCTTCGAGGAGGATCTGCTGTTGCCCCTGCGCGAGATGGCCCGGCAGCTCAAAGACAAAGGAGTACGTCACATCACCGGGCGCATCCTCGGCGACGACACGCAGCAGGAATTCGACCTCATCCCGAACGGCTGGGCTGCTGACGATGGCCTCTTTGAATACGGTGCGCCAGTCTCTGCCCTCAGCTTCAACGACAATATCTTTGAGATCAAGGTGTCGCAGAAGGGCATCGCGTTGAATCCGGGGGTTGAGTACTTCGCATTCCTCAATCAGGTTACAGCCGAGCCAGACAAACCACGCCGCGTCCGCATTGACCGGCAACCCGGTTCGCGGACGGTTGTCCTGAGTGGCAATCTGCCTCCTGATGCCAAGGAATATTCAAATGAACTTGCTGTGGAAGACCCGGCACTCTACGCCGCAGTCGCCTTCCGCCAAGTCTTACGCGAAGAGGGCATTCGTGTGGATGGCCCGGCAGAGGCGCGCCACGTTGTTCCTGCAAGTCTTGAATCTTTTGAGCTAGCCCGTCGCGAATCCCCTGCCCTGCCCGACCTGCTGAAGGTGGTCGACAAGGTGAGCCAGAATCTGCACGCAGAACTGATGCTGCGCGCAGCTCGCCAGAAGATGGCCTTTAGCGACTTTTTAAAGCTAGCCGGAATCGATGAAAAGGAAATCAACTTTGAGGATGGATCTGGCATGTCGCGGCTGAACCTGGTGACGCCAAAGGCCGTCGTACAGCTCTTGCGCTTCATCGAGAAACAAGGGCAGCTTGAGCTCTTCCGCAGCTTTCTGCCAGTAGGAGCTGAAGACGGCACGCTGCGCAACCGCTTCGACAAGTCGGCCAGAGCGAAGGCGATCCGGGGTAAAACGGGCAGCCTCTCGCACGTGTCGGCACTGGGCGGATATGCCGAATCCCGGCGCTACGGGACCATCGCATTCCAGATCGTTGCCAACAATTACAACGTACCTGCCCAAGAGGTCAGGACCGCCATCGATCAAATCGCGTTAGCATTGTTGCAGTAGCAATCTGATGCTGAAGAATCAAACTCCCGAATACAACAACTCCGTCCTGATCCCTATGGTGATCGAGCAGACGTCGCGCGGTGAGCGCTCATTTGATATTTATTCGCGCCTGCTCAAGGAAAACATCATCTTCCTTGGCACCCCGATTGATGACCAAGTTGCCAACTTGCTCGTTGCGCAAATTCTCTTCCTTGCCAGTGAAGATCCTGATCGCGATATCAACATTTACATCAATTCCCCCGGTGGTTCGATCACTGCGGGTCTTGCGATTCTCGACACGATGAATCTTGTTGAGCCCGACATCGTTACCTACTGCATCGGGCAGGCTGCATCGATGGCAGCCGTGCTGCTTGCTTGTGGCACTAAGGGCAAGCGTTTCGCGCTTCCTCACTCGCGCATTATGATCCACCAGCCCTCAATGAGCAATCTCGGTGGTCAGGCTACCGACATCGACATCTACGCCAAAGAGATCCTTCGCATGAAGGAAGTCATGAATGGCATCATGGCAGATGCAACCGGGAAGCCGATTGAGAAGATCGCCCGCGATACCGAGCGTGATTACATTCTCGAAGCGCCGCAAGCGATCGAATATGGAATTATCGACCGCATCATCTCGTCGCGCGAACGCCCCAGCAAGTAATCCTTAAACAAAAAGGCCCCCTCTCACGAGGGGGCCTTTTTGCGTTTAACCCTTGGGTGGAGCCATACCTTTAATGCGAAGGTAGGTCACCAGATTTCCGTAGTGCAGAGCAGTGTGCTCCAGCAGATGGAAGGCGATGAAACCCTTGTCGCGGGGGGTCTTGGCCGTAGTCTTCTCGGCCATCTTGCCGTCCACTGCGTCGATGGCAGCAAGGCAATAGTCGAAGCTCTCGGCAAGCGTGCCAACCGTTGGCTTCTTCTCGCTTTTCAACTGCGCACAGAGTGAGTAGTTGGCATCACCGAGGTGTGTGATGAGTTCCTTGACGGACATCACTTCTGGCGTGGGCTTGAAGTCCATGTCGGCTGGCTTGAAAGCGGCTGCTATTGCTACCACCTTCTTCTTGTAGTCGGCCATGAGGGCCTTCAGATTTACGGTGACGCCTTCCTGCGCGATGGCGCTGGAGGCTAGCAGGAATAGGATGGGTGCTTTCATTGATTAGGCCATGATCTTCTTAAAATTGTCTATGCACTTCTGGGCAGTTTCGAACTCGGAGTAGGCGCTGCCTTCCTGCTCGATCAGCAGGTGCTCGGCACCGCCGGTCTTCAGGCTCTCGGTGACGATTGCCTTCCAGTCGGCTTCGCCTTCGCCAATCAATACCTTATAGCCGTCGTGAGGGTTGGGCAGGCCGCGCTTCCAGTCCTTCATATGAAGGCTCTTGATGCGGCCGGGGTTGGCCTTGATCCAGGCAACCGGGTCTGTGCCGGCTTCGATGCAGGTACCCACATCCAGTTGCAGCACCACGTCCTTGGTGGTTTCCTTGGCTAGCACTTCAATCGGCTTCTGCCCGTTGATGGGCATGAATTCGAAGGCATGGTTGTGGAAGCCGGTTCCCTTCTTGACCTTCTTGAGCTTTTCGGCTGCGGTGTTCAGGGAGACGGCGACTTTCTTCCAGCCATCGATCCCGTCGACCTTACCAGCGCTGGACATGATCATGTACTTGCTCTCGAGGATTGAGTTCAGCTCGATGACGCGGTCCAAATGTTCTGGGGTGAAGTACTTGGCACCCGTATGGGCTGACCAGCACTTCATGCCAGCG
>JBKJUN010000088.1:0-4394 GCA_046590555.1 Bryobacter sp.
CCGCATGAGTAACTAATCCCGTGACGGCAAGCTCTTGCGCATCGCCCGCAGCTTCACTAGCAGGCGGGCCAGCCGCTTGCGCCGCATTGCAATCTCTTTGGCTTGCCGGCCTTCGCTCTTGGCCAGCACATACAACTCACCGTCCTCCTGGTAGAGCTTCACTTCCACCGAATCACGAACCTTCTGCCCGGGCAGGTCGAGCCAAAGCTTCTCGTGCTTGCTAATCCAGCTCTTCGGGTACCCACCAGATACGAAATCTCGCGTCCAGGAGCACGCATAGCGGCCAACACCGCCTCGGTGGGGATCCCTCGATCCATCACCCACATCCGCTTGGCCTTGCCATAAGTGTTCTCGATTTTGTCGAGAAAGCCGCTCAGCGTAGTCGAATCTATAGTGTTCCCGTTCATCACCTCATAGGCCAGCGGAAAGCCATCGGTGGTGACAACCAGCGCGATCACCACCTGCACGCAGTCGGGTCGTCCGTCGCGGCTGTAGCCGCGCTTGGCCTTTGGATTTTCTTCCATTTCGCCTTCAAAGTAAGTGCTGGTAAGGTCATAAAGCAATACTTCGAAGTCGGCCTGAAACAGATCGGCCCATTTCTTTTGCAACCAGACAAAGAGATCTTGCTTGTGTTCCAGCAGCCGGTCCAGACAGCGATAGAGACGATCCTTTTCAGCGACGGCAAAATCGACTTGCAGCAACTCATCCATGGCGGTAGAGAGAAACCACTGGCGATGGACATGGAACTCGCTCGATGGGGCCACCAGACAATTGACAACCAATAACTGGAGCACCTTTTCCCAACTCACTGCTTCCCGCCCATCGGGTAGCTTCCCCTGCCAAAACTTGTCCAACTCCCAGTTGCCGCCACAACTCACATCCCAGCCAGCAGCTCCCAAACAGACGGGGCCGGTGCAACTCCATTTGTCCAAGCTTGACTTGAATCGCATCCAGGTCCTCTGCGGGAATCTCACGGTCTTCCGGAAACAAGCTGAGGTTGCGCGAAGCTTGCTTGTCTTCATCAAAGACCTCAAGGGTCTTGCGCCATGCGGCTTCTTGTTTGTCGTTGATCTCGCCCAGATAGAGAACAGTTCGTTGGGCCGTCTTGCCAGAGCTCAGCCGCTGGCTCTCGACCACGCTGAAGTAGCGATGAACCTTGCCGTCTTTGTTCCGGTTTGTTGAACGCAAAAACATCGAAACAGCAGAATGGCAGATTGTTTAAGCCTTTGCTAGGGGGTAGGTCTTCACCACAGCCATTTGGGGAAACGGCTCGCTGCAAGGATTGGACTTAGCCGCCTTTTCGTGCCGAAAATAGGCCAAAATGGCCGCGAACTGCGAAAGTCGGGCTAGTGGATATGGGGCTTCGGATTTTAAAAAAGTCTGCACGCCAGTGAGCAGGATACAGCCGAAGGAGTGCGGTGACGGGAACAATGGAAGACGGAGACGGTCGGCATCGATCCGAAGCGGTTTGTGTTCCTCGACGAAAGCGGTGTAACTAAGGATACGACGAGACTCTATGGGCGGGCGCAGCGTGGACAACGCATTCACGAGGGCACCGCTGACGGAAGATGGCGGGCGCTTACGCTTCTCGGTGCGGTTAGCGTGGATGGGTGGCAAGCAGTAATGACCATAGAGTCGGCGACCGATGGCGATGTGTTCCTGGCCTACCTCCAGCAAGTGCTTTGCCCCACACTCCAGCCCGGACAAATCGTGGTGATGGACAATCTGGCGGCTCACAAGGTGGATGGAGTTCGCGCTCTGATTGAAGGCACTGGTGCCGAACTCCGTTATCTTCCCCCTGACTCTCCTGACTTCAATCCAATCGAAGCTTGCTGGGCTGTCGTCAAACAGCGCCTGCGAAAAATGAAGGCCCGCTCTCTCGATACCCTCGATATTGCGATACCAGCGGCGTTGTCCCTCATTTCTCCGGTCATTGCCCAAAACTGCTTCAGACATTGCGGCTATGCCCTATGTTAAGTCGAGAACTGCTCTAGATTAGGGCGGCGAACTATTACGGCTGGAATAAGCAATATTCGGGGGGGCATAACCGGACTAAGGGAGTTCCGTCAGCTTCGCGAGGAAAACGGGCAGCTCAATCGGTTGGTGGCAGACCTGAGGCTTGAAAGTCAGATCCTGCATGAGATCGTAAAAGGATGTGAAGTGCGGCAATGGAGTGTGTTGGCGCAATTGGCCAGCGAAGCATACGAGTTGACCGAGCGGCGTACGACGAGGTTGCTGGAACTCAGCCATCGAACCTACTGGTACAGTTTCAGTTGAGATCCGCAAACGCATTTGCGAATGTGGAATGAGCAACTTAACGGCAACCCATGTGCGCTAGAGCGACAGTCGGCTGACGGTTCTTTTGCGCCGGGAAGAGTGAGAAGCGGATAACAAGCACATTTATCGGATTTAGGAGGAAGCCGGACTCTTTGTAGGCGGCAAAGTGCGGCGGCGTATCGAGCGACGGCAACGGGCGCCCAAGCCGCTGGCGACACGGTCGATTCAATGTTGGTAGATGGATTTTGTATCGGGTCGCTTGAGCGATCACCGATTCGTGCGCGTTCTGGCAATCGTCGATCATTTCACCGGGAAATGTGTAGCCTTTCTCTTGGCTTTCATTGCCGTCTCCTCTAGTCCCTTTCCCCCCCCGGCTCAAAGCTTTCCTCAAACCGGAAATTTCCAGTCCTCTCCTGTTTCTTATGGTCCAGTTTTTGGGATGAAGGTCAGGAGGGTTTATGCTCAAGCACGAGATAGTGTCAACTTTCATAACAGCCCGGATAAGGACTTGCCGAGAGAAGGTTTAGAACCGCAGTTGTGATTCTGGTAAGTGTTTTATAACACGTTGCTGAAAATAAAGAAGATGTTGTCTGTCTTAGCACGAGATAACGTCTACACCTATAACAATTCGAGTTCGCGATCCTTGTCTTCATGGTCAAGCCAGCGTTGGATTTGCTCGATTGCGATGAGCGGTTATATTCGAAATTCAATCTCTTCCGGTACCCCAGCTTGAACGCGCCTTTCCCGGCCCAGTTCCCAACTCGCGGGCAGGTACTAATTTTCGGCAACAAGCTAACTGGCCTTGGCCGTACTGACCGAAAGACTCACCGCCCCGCGAAAGTTATCTTCTTCGCCGAGTCGGCCAGGGTACCGGGCTACCCGGACGGAGTGCTTTCCCTTCTTCGGAAAACCGGTATCGTCAATGATCTAAGCAAGCTAAAGTACTTTTCCCCGCATCCCAAGCAGACGGTGAGTTCACGTTCTTGACGAATCACCGGGAACTGCCCGCCGCTACCATCGCGGCTATTTACAAGCAGCGATGGCAGGTCGAACTCTTTTTCAAAGCGCTCAAGTAATCCAAGCGGATCAAGACTTTCATCGGCATCAGAGCCAACTCGATCTTGACGCAGATCTACACCGTCTTGATCGCGATGCTGCTTATCAAGTATCTGCAGCTCAAGAGCAGCTTCGCATGGAGCCTTTCGAGTCTTGTGGCACTGTTGCGGCAGCAGATCTTGGTTTACCGCGCCATGTGGGACTGGCTCAATGATCCATTTCATGCGCCGCCCTCGGTTCTCAACCCGAATCAAATGGAGTTGGAGTTTGGCGGCTAGCCGCAGGGCGAACTTGGACAGCAGCGGGCGGAATAATACCGCCAATCACCCTGACTTCACCCTACCACCCAACCTGGTTTGCCCAAATGCACCAATCTGGGCCCTTGGCCCTTTGATTTCAGCAGGCCAATCGCCGCTCCGTTGCTAATTTGGACAGCAATGGGCTGTACCCTATCGAAATTAGAGAGAATGTATTGTAGGACTTCGAAAGCCCGCCTACCTATAATGCCCAGTCTCCGTCAGTTTCTTCTGTTTCTAGGTGATCTCACTGTTTTGTTGGGGAGTTATCTGATTGCATTTTTCTTGATGCAGTCGAGGGAACTCGGACCGGATTTTTACTTCTTCTTTGCGGAAGATTTTGGACTGTCGCGGCTTGTGCCACTGATCGCCAGCTTGCTGCTAGTAACCTATTTTATTGGCCTTTATGGGAGGATTCGGGTGCAGTCTCGCCGGTCTTTGGCTGAAGACTTGATCCTCGTATTCGGGTGCTCTTTTATATTGCAAGCTGTACTGAGCTATTCGCGGCAGCCCGTGTTCATGCCTCGATATGTGATGTTGTCGGGATCGTTAATTGCGTTGCCGGGGCTGATCGCTTGGCGGAGTTTATTCTCGCTACTCCTGTTGCGGGTGGTGGGATGTCAAAAGGTACTTTTTTGGGGTGACGCAACGCTAGCTTTGGATATGGCGCGCCATATCCAGGCGCATCCAGAGAAAGGCTTTGTGGTGGCAGGTATTGTACGGGTTGAGGATCCAATTCAACTGGCAGATGGCTTGGAAGGCATC
>JBKJUN010000106.1:0-3053 GCA_046590555.1 Bryobacter sp.
AAGCCAACCTGGCTAGCCCCATACAAATTCTGCCCCGGCCCATTCAAATGAATCTCGTAGTACGTGTACCAGTCCTGCCACGGAAGATGCGGATTCATCAGCATCATCGGTGTGCCCTTCTCGCTCTTCTTCGGCATGATTGCCCACGCATTCGATGCCAACGCCCCCGGGTTAAAAGGCCGGCCCGAACCCACCGCCGTCACCCGCGCTTGAGACGACACATAGCTGAAGTGCACAATCCGGTGCACATGCATCAAACTATCCACCGGCTCAATTGGCAGTACCTGCTTGTACTCCGCCCCAATCGCCTCCGGGTGCCTCTTGGCATACTCATTCATGCCGTCGGCGAAAGCAGTCAGATACTTCTTGAACTCCGGCGACTGCATTCGGTACCAGTTCTCGGCCCGTTCAGGTACCTGATTCACATGAACCCATTTATCAAGCTCGAGCCCCTTCGGCCCCCAATATTCAGACCCCCGTCCGCGCGATTCCCCATACAACTTCAACACCAGATTCGCATGGCTCTGCATCTGCGCATAGCCGTAACCATAGAACATGCCCTCTTTGTCCTGGGCATAAACATGAGCCACCCCAAACGAATCCCAGAGAATCTCAACATTCTTGGCAGCCGAAAGTCCAAAAGTCCCGGCGAGCAGCAGCAACGCAATCTTCATTGGTACAGGATACTCTGACTGTTATCCTGACACTTCATGCACCGTGAATATCATCGTTGGGGCAGCCCCCACCTCCACAAGGACATGCAACTCCTTCAGTTCGGCCACGCCGGCCACCCCGTCCTCGTCTTCCCTTCCTCCATGGGCAGCTTCCACGAATACGAAGACCAACGCATGGTCGAGACTTTATACGACCGCATCAACTCCGGCCAACTGATGCTCTTCTGTGTCGATAGTGTAGACGCTGAATCCTGGTACAACAAATCCATCCACGCGGCAGACCGTGTTCGCCGCCACGACGCTTACGAAAAGTACATCCTCCACGAAGTCCTGCCGCTGATCCGGCACCGCTCCGGCCGCATCGACCTCACCGTCCACGGCTGCTCCTTCGGCGGCTATCACGCTACCAACTTCGCCCTCCGTCACCCCGACGCCGTCACTAAGTGCGTCTCAATGTCTGGAGCCTTCGACAACCGCAGCTTCCTCCAGGGCTACTTCGACGACCTCGCATACTTCCACAACCCCGTCGACTACATCCAGAGCAACGACGATGCCTGGTATCACGGCCATTATCACAGCGATTGGTTCATGATCCTCGCCGCCTCCAATCACGACATCTGTCTCGGTGACAACTACCGAATGGCCGAACTCCTCGACCGCAAACACATCCCCCATCGTCTCGACGTATGGGACAACAACATGCCCCACGACTGGCCTCTCTGGCGCCTCATGGCCCGAGCCTACTTCGCCTAAAAAAGGAAACGACCATCAATGAGAAAAATCGCAGTTGTATACGGAATGGAGACCAGCTTTCCACCCGCACTGGTCGATTACATCAACGGCATGAAGGTCCCCGGCATCATGGCCGAGCACCTCCGGATCGGCGGCATCAAAATGGCCGAGCCCACTGGCTACAAAGTCATCGTTGATCGCATCAGCCATGACATCCCCTTCTACCGCGCGTATCTCAAGAACGCCGTCCTCGGCGGCACCCACGTCATCAACAACCCTTTCTGGTGGAGCGCTGACGACAAGTTCTTCAACTACGCCCTCGCCTCCAAGATCGGCATCGCGATCCCAAATACGGTCATTCTCCCGCACCACAGCCATCCCCCAGGCACCACCGCGCAATCCATGCGCAATCTCATTTTTCCGCTCAACTGGCAGGAAATCTTCGACTACGTCGGCTTCCCCGCCTTCCTCAAACCCTTCGACGGCGGCGGCTGGCGCGATGTCTACAAGGTGGATTCCCCCGAAGAGCTCTTCGCCGCCTACAACCAGACCCACACCCTCTGCATGACCCTCCAGGCCGCCGTCAACTTCACCGAATACTATCGCTGCTACGTCGTGGGCCAAGAGAAAGTGCACATCATGCAGTACGACCCGCGTGCCCCTCACGCCGATCGTTATGTCAGGAACCCGGAGCCACTCAAGCCCGAAATGCTGGCTCGCCTCACCAAGGATTGCCTCACCATCTGCAAAGCCTTGGGCTACGACCTCAACACCGTCGAATTCGCCGTCGAAGACGGCATCCCCTACGCTATCGACTTCATGAACCCCGCCCCCGATGCAGGCATTGAATCCGTAGGCCAGGAAAACTTCGACTGGATCGTCGAACACGTCGCCAAGCTAGCCGTAAACAAAGCCCTCAACGACGACAAGCCCCAGACCGAATACCGCTGGGCCAAATTCCTCAACGGTGAATAACAACATGAAAAAGCTCCTCCTCATCCCCGTCGCCGCCCTGCTACTCGTAGGCTTTCAGCAGGCCACCAAAAGAACCTATTCCGACCCCCTACTCAACGGCTTCTCGAAGTCGACGGTAGCGTCAGTAGCAGACGCCGTCGATCAGATCACCGGCAAGCGTGGCTACATGTCCCACGACATGCGTCCTCGCGTCGGCATCAGCTTCGTTGGCCGCGCCACAACCGCGCTGCTCAAGCCAGCCACACCAGAACAAGCCACCGCCGCACTCTCCGCCAGAGACAGTGTCGCCATGATCGACGCCGCCAAGCCCGGTGAAGTCGGCATCATCGTAATCGCAGAGTCTCTCGACCTCGCCGGTATGGGCGGACTCATGGCCACCGCAGCCAAGGCCCGCGGCATGGCCGGCATCATCCTCGACGGCGGAGTAAGAGACCTCGTAGAAATTCGCAGCCTCGGCCTCCCGGTCTTTGCCCGCTCGGTAAGCCCCGGCTCAAGCGTAGGCCGCTGGGCTAGCGTTGCCAAAGACATTGAAGTCGATTGCGCCGGCATCAAGGTAAAGCCCGGCGACATCATTGTTGCCGGTGAAGACGGCGTAGTCGTAGTCCCTAAAGAACAGGAAGCCGCGATTCTCAAGCGCTCACAGGAAATTGATGATCGTGAGACAAAGATGGT
>JBKJUN010000529.1:0-2599 GCA_046590555.1 Bryobacter sp.
CGGAAAGCTGGTGGGGAAAAGTGTATTTTCACCCCCGTCGGGGTGATGAGAACGTGCATTGAGCTAAGCCGCTATCAGGTCTTCAGAGCTATGGGGATTGGAACTTGGATTGTGGGCCAAGATGTGGCCGCAGGGCAACGATTTGCTCCTGAGAATGGGTCTCTAAACGAGGGTCCCTGTGCCGTCGCGGATTCTCGAGTCGCTTTTCTGGTGCGGTGCTTACGAAAGCGCAGCCTTGGCGCCTAAGGCTTTTAGTTTGTGGTGCCCAGGGCGGGACTTGAACCCGCACTTCCCTTTCGAAAAAACGGATTTTAAGTCCGTTGCGTCTGCCGATTTCGCCACCCGGGCTAAACTTCCTTTATTGTAACGACGCTTTGGGGATGATGCCGGGAAAATACGCAACTTTACGGTCTGGGTGACCAGGGGCGGATTGGCTTCAATCACGGCCGGAGTCTGAGCAATACGAAAGTGAAAAAGTCCTGATGATCGTGGGCCGAAATCACTTTGCCCAATTTTTTGCACTTAATCTCACCATGTAGCCCTGGAAAAATTCTCGGTATAGGACTTTGGTCTAAAGGTGCTAGCCCAATCTGCCGAGGTACTAAGTACAAACCAATCTAAGGTGAAATGCAAAAGCCATCCTGTTCAGGGTGGTGGATGCTACAGGAGAGCCAAGTGAGACGGAACACAATTGTCATAGGGATCTTGATTATCGCGAGTGCGACGTGCCTTTCGGCACAGAGCTTTTCTTTCTACTCGACTTTGCAGGCTGGCCAAAATGGCGGATCGAATTGGGAAGTTGGAACCGGGACGACTTCCAGCTTCTCCAATGCGACGTGGACGGATCGGGATTTCTACTACAACTCGGTGCCTTCTGACAACCATTGGCGAAGTGGCGGAGCAACGCAGGAATTTCAGATTGGATACAACGCAACTACCAACACAGCGTTTACCAGGGTGAAAGATTTTCAAGGGAATTGGACAGAAGCAGCGAGAGTCAATCCAGGCCCTGCGTTGACTACCAACACAATTTGGACTTTACCCGCGTCCAGCTTCAATCTAAGTGCGACTGGCCTTGCTACTCCAAGCTCGATCATAATCGAGGGCCTTACACTTTCACCGAATCTGGCATTGATGAGCGGAACACTTCCACCATCGCTTGGTGCATTTGGATCAACTGGCAATAGTGCAGTGTCGAGTTTGTCAGCACCTCTGGTGATTGATGCAGCGGCGAATGGCGGAAGCTGGTATTTGGGTGGGACGGTTCGGTTCAGCGGACTTTTAGGGAGTGGTGGGTTGGCGCAGGGATCGCAGTTGAGCTTCAATTTTCAAGCCACGGGGAATCAGACTCCTGAAGCAACTACGATGAGTCTACTTGGTGGCGGGTTGCTGATTTTGGGATGGGTGAGCCGACGGCGCCGGACGGGTGAAGTGAAATGAATTTGCCGGCTCCCGAATGGCCGCCGCATGCGCCTGGGGTCAGCAATTTTCTGGAGATTGCAGAAGCTCGCGACTTGAAATGGTTTGCCCGGAAGTATTGGGTATGGGTTGCTTTGAGTGGAATCCTATCCGGATTACTTGGCGTGGTTTGGGCTTACTACTTTCCACCGCTTTATGTATCGCAGGCAACGGTGCGATTTTTGCCTCCGCAAGTGGCTGGCCGCTTTGTCAATCCGAATTTTTCGATGGAGGTTGGGCAGCGGATGTTTGCGCTGTCGCAATTGCTGAGTAGCCGCATGACTGCGGCGAAACTGATTGAGGCGTATTCACTTTATCCTGAGCGGCGCCGGTTTCAGACCGTTGAAGACCTGACGACTAAGTTGAATAACGATTTGCAAATCGTTCAAGTGGGCAATGGGCAAGGTGAAGATCATCGTGCAGTGCCGACGCTGCGTATCGCCTTCAATTATCCGGATGCTGAAAAAGCGCAGAAGGTGGTGCAGAAGCTGGTTGAGCAGATCTATGAGGAGAACCGCAAGTATCGCGGAGACCAGTCTCTCGGGACAACGGAATTCCTGCTGGAGCAATTGACAGCGGCGGAGGAGAAGGTGCTCGAAACCGAGCAGAGGCTTGGAGAAATACAGGATTCGATCGGGCTGAACGTATCGCAGACACGATTGGGGCAGTCGACCTCACGGAGCTATGTTGTGGACTCCAGGTTGAGGGACCTGAGGCATGACAGGAGAATGCAGGAAGAGCGGAAGTCGGCCAAGAAGGCGGAGTGGGAGCAGCTTGAACTGTTACATCGACGAATTGAAACTCGGCCTGTGGAATATTACATACCTGAGTTTGAAGGGATGCAGCATTACTGGCATTTGCGCGATCTGGTGACAGGAGCGAAATCGAGGCTGGAACGGTTCAACGAGAGGTACAGTGCCACGATGCCGGAAGTGGTAACCGCACAGAATGATGTGAAGGAAGCGGAAGCCTCGGTAGAGCGATTTCACAAGGAGCGAGGGGTGAGGTTGAGGAATCGGGATCTAGAGGGAAATGCGGCAAAGATTGCGCTGGCGAAGCTCGAGTTACAGGCTTTGGACAAAGAGGCAGGCGAGCAGATACGGGAAGAGTCTGAATTGCGTGCCGAATCGCAGAAGTTGCG
>JBKJUN010000591.1:0-15382 GCA_046590555.1 Bryobacter sp.
CGAATCAGCCTTCAGGGCCTGATAGGCTTGGTAATTAAATACGCGGCCGATCATGCCGTTGTAGCCTGGCCGCCCGCGTCGCCAGGGTCAGGATGCTCCAGCGCTCGATCCAGGCTACAACGGCATGATCGGCCGCGTATTTAATTACCAAGCCTATCAGGCCCTGAAGGCTGATTCGGAACTGCGCCCGGCTTCGCCCAACGGCAGCCTCTTCATCGGCGACAAGGGTATCCTTACAACCGGCACTTACGGCGAAGGCACCCGCCTGCTGCCAACCAACAAGATGGCTGACTTCCGCATGCCTGAGCCGCTTCTCACACGTTCACCCGGCCACTATCGCGACTGGATCCGCGCCTGCAAAGGTGGCGATGCATCGTGCTCCAACTTCAACGTGGCATCGCCTTTCGTTGAGTGGATGCTGCTCGGCGTAATTGCATTGCGCGTCCCGGGCAAGCTCGAATGGGATGCGGCCAAGATGCGCTTCACCAATAACAACGAAGCAAATCAGTTCCTCAAACCGAGGCTCCGCAAAGGCTTCACCATCAGCTAGTAATTCAATCAAAGGGGCGCTCGAAAGAGCGCCCCACTCATTAGGACAATATGAAATCCCTACTGCTCGCTGCCCTCCTTTCTTGCTTCCTTCTCTCTGCTCAACAGCCTCCCAAGCGCCCCAAGATTCTCGGCGTCTCCCATATCGCTCTTTTCGTTCACGACATCGAGAAATCGCGCGAATACTATCGCGACCTTCTTGGGTACAAAGAAGTCTTCCAGCTCGACAACCCAAATGGCACACTGTCGCTGACATTCGTCAAAATCAACGACCGTCAATACATCGAACTATTCCCGGAAAAGGAAGCCAATACAGACCGCCTCAATCACATCTCGGTTGAAGTGGACGACGCCGAAGCCATGCGGCTCTACCTGGCATCGAAAGGCATCAAGGTTCCCGAAAAAGTCAGCAAGGGGCGAATCAAGAATTCCAACTTCAACGTCAAGGACGCCGAAGGCCACACGCTTGAAATCGTCCAGTACGAACCCGGCGGTTGGACCATTCGCGACAAGGGCAAGGCGATCGATGGCCCTCGCATTTCAACCCGCATGCCTCACCTCGGTATTCTTGTCGGAGCGCTTGAGCCGCAACTCAAGTTCTACCGGGACATCCTGGGCTTTGAAGAGACCTGGCGTGGAAGCCGCGAGGGCAAGGTGCTCAACTGGGTCAACCTCAAGGTGCCAGATGGCAATGACTATCTGGAATTCATGCTCTACGATCAAATGCCCGCACCAACAGCGCGTGGCACTCAGCACCACATTTGTCTCGAGGTGGCTGATATTGAAAAGTCGCTGGCAGAGATCAAGAGCCGTCCTGCCGCGAAGAACTATACTAAGCCGCTTGAGATTCGCACCGGCATCAACCGGCGCCGGCAACTCAATCTTTACGACCCCGATGGCACCCGCACGGAACTGATGGAGCCAAACACGGTCGACGGGAAGAAAGTTCCTTCTTCGCCAGCGCCCCCGCCTCACTAGCAGGCGGCATAAACTGAGATTGTGCCCTATCCGATTCATCGTCCGCGCCGATTGAGGCGCACTGAAGCCATTCGCAGTCTCGTTCGCGAAACACATCTGGAAGCTTCAAACTTTATCTACCCTCTCTTTCTGGTTCCTGGCGAAGGCCGGCGCAAAGAGATCACGAGCATGCCCGGAAACTATCAGCTCTCTATAGATGAAGCCATCAAAGAATGTGAAGAGGCGAAGTCATTGGGGCTGGGTGGAGTGTTGCTCTTTGGCATTCCAGAACACAAAGACGAGATGGCGTCGGGTGGTTATGACCCGCACGGCATCGTGCAGGAAGGTGTGCGGGCGATCAAGAAGGCTATCCCTGATCTGCTTGTTGTCACTGACGTTTGCAATTGCGAATACACCTCGCATGGGCATTGCGGCAAGATCGTCAATGGGGATGTCGATAACGATGCAACGCTCGAGTGGCTGGCAGACGCCGCGCTGACGCATGTACGAGCGGGCGCGGATATCGTAGCGCCAAGCGACATGATGGACGGCCGCGTAGGGGCAATCCGCGAAACCCTGGATGCGGCAGGATTTGACCACATTCCGATCATGAGTTATGCGGCGAAATATGCAAGTGGCTTCTACGGGCCATTTCGTGAAGCCGCCGAGAGTGCGCCGCAGTTTGGGGATCGCCGTTCGTATCAGATGGATTCGGCCAATGCGCGCGAGGCGATGTACGAGATGCAGCTTGATCTCGAAGAGGGTGCGGATATTTTGATGGTAAAGCCAGCGCTGGCTTATCTCGACATCATCGCTGCCGCACGGCAGAGTTTTGATGTGCCGATTGCCGCCTATCAGGTATCCGGTGAATTCAGCATGATCATGGCTGCGGCTCGTAACGGCTGGATTGATCAGGAGCGAGTGATGATGGAAACGCTGACGTCGATCAAACGTGCAGGTGCGTCGATTATTCTTACGTACTTTGCGAAGGATGCGGCGAGGCTGCTCTAATGAAAGATATGAAGTCATTCCGCCGCTGGGCGCTTCTGGTGCTTGCGGTCGGGTTCCTCGTCTCGATCCACGACCCATCACTTCAGCCCTTACAACTTGTTGCCGCTGACGCAAAGCCCGGAGTTACTACGGTGCAGTGGCGATTGTTGCGCTCGCTGGATCTGGGATCCGGTGAAGCTCCTGCGGATCTCAAGAAGATCGACAATACGACCGTTCGCATTGCCGGATACATGGTTCCCCTTGAGAGCGATGACCAGGATGAAGCCGACGAGTTTCTGATCGTGCCTATTGCCGGTGGCTGTATTCATACTCCGCCTCCTCCGCCGCATCAGATCGTGTATTGCCGGATGGCCGGGAAGAAGAAGACCAAGATCGCGATGTTTGAGCCCAACTGGTTTGAGGGCAAGATCGCTATCAACAAGACGGGGAGCCCTTATGGGGCGGTCTCTTATCAAATGACTGTCGCGAATGTCACAGCCTACTCCTCCAAGTAGCATCACGCTTGAAGGTGTTGAATTCGCGTACGGGCCGAAGCTGCCAACCGTCATTGACATGCCTTCGTTCGATCTTGGGGCTGGCGAGTCCTGCTTTCTTTTTGGGCCAAGTGGTTGCGGGAAAACTACGCTTCTAGGATTGATTGCTGGCGTGCTGCAGGCTCGCCGTGGAAGAGTGCAGGTGCTGGGTCAAGAGTTATCTGCTTTGTCAGGGGCAAAGCGGGATGCCTGGCGGGGCTCGAAGATTGGCTACATCTTTCAGATGTTCAATCTCATTCCTTATCTAAATGTTCGGGACAATATCCTGCTGCCGACGCGCCTGCATTCGTCTCGCAAGGCAGATGAATTAGGGCGTATTGCGGCTTCGCTGGGAATTGAAGAGTTGCTCGATCGAGGGGTGCTCGAACTAAGCGTGGGGCAACAGCAGAGGGTGGCTGCGGCAAGGGCGCTGATTGGTGCGCCACCATTGGTTATTGCCGATGAGCCGACGTCGGCGCTGGATGCCGCGCACCGCGAACGATTTCTCGAGTTGCTGCTGGGACAGTGCAAAGAGGCTGGAGCCACTTTGTTGTTTGTGAGCCATGACCAGAGCCTGGCACCGATGTTTCACAAACAGTTGAACCTGCCGGAACTCAATCGTGCCGCCAAAGTGGAGGTGACTTGATGTTGCTGTTCTCCTTGGCCTGGCAATCGTTGCGCAATAGGCGTGTGACAACTCTGTTGACTGTGTTTTCAATCGCACTGAGCGTGGCACTGCTGCTTGGTGTTGAGGCTCTACGGGTGAGCGCGAGAGAGAGTTTTTCTTCGACTATTTCGGGAACGGATTTGATCGTTGGGGCGCGCGGTGGCGGCTTGCAGTTGTTGCTCTACACGGTCTTTCGAATGGGCACGGCGACGAACAATGTGAAGTATGAAAGCTTTGAGGAATGGTCGAAGCACCCGGCGGTAGCCTGGACGATTCCTTACTCGCTGGGGGATAGTCATCGCGGGTTTCGTGTTGTCGGGACGAACGAGAATTTCTATAAGCAATATCGTTTTCGCAAGACTCGCAAAGCCGAATTTGTAGCGGGGAGGGCTCCCGCAGAATTCAATGAGGCAGCGCTCGGAAGCGATGCCGCAGAGAAGCTTGGATACAAGATTGGTGCCAAGGTAACGCTGACACACGGCATTGGCGCTGCCGGAATCATGGACCACGACGACAAGCCCTTTACCGTAGTTGGGATTCTCGACAAGACCTCGACGCCGATTGACCGCAGTATCTACATCACCCTGGAAGGGATGTCGGCGATCCATGTTGGGTGGCAGAGTGGGGCACCTCCTGAACCGGGCGAAGAAGTGCCGTCGGCCAGGTTAAAGAGAGAAGACTTGAAGCCGGAGGCGATTACGGCATTTCTATTGCGGGCCAAGAGTCGCATTGATACGCTGCGGATCCAGCGCGATGTGAACAACTACTTGCCTGAACCGTTGATGGCGATCATACCCGGCGTGGCGATGGGTGAGCTTTGGTCCACCGTGAAGTATGCCGAAATTGCGCTTGAGATTGTTGGTGGCTTCGTAGTCTTGGTGGGACTGCTTGGGATGCTGGTAGCAATCTATACGACGCTAAATGAGCGACGCCGCGAGATGGCGATTTTGCGCGCCCTCGGCGCGGGACCGCTGAAGATCCTGGTTCTGTTTTTGATTGAGAGTTTGATGCTGGCTGCCTCAGGCTGTGTGCTCGGTGTGGGCTTGATGTATGCGGGGATTGCTGCTTTGCAAGGTGTGGTGGAGAAGCAGTTTGGCCTGTACTTGCGCTGGCAGGGATTCCAGCCAGAGCACGGGATTTATCTGGCATTGGTTTTGGGGGCTGCAGTATTGATTGGACTCGTACCGGCATGGCGGGCTTACCGGAATACGCTTGCCGATGGCTTGAGTGTTCGCGTTTAGTTTTTGGGTTCGTAAGCAATCCCGAGTTCTCGGGCGATACCCAGCAGGTCGGAGTCTGCGGTCCAGAACTTGTGCCCTGATGCGAGAGCGGAGGCTAGTAAGTGAATATCGATCCAGCCGGCGCCGCGGCCGTGCAATCTTCTGCTGCGAACAAAATCGACAACATCTTGATGCAAGAGCATCGGACTTTGATGAAAGTTTGGGTAGATCTCCAAGAGCTTCAATCTGCCACTTGGATCCCCAATAAAGAGTTCTCCAAAAACTAGGTCGTGACCACAAACGACACCCCCCTCCAGCAGGAACCTCAACTCCTTGGCACTCGGGCCGCGATTATGCAGAAATCGCACCCAGATCGAGGTGTCCACGAGGACCACTAGCTAGCCTTCCGCTTGGCAACTGTTGAATCTCGCCGCCTGGACGGCGCAACGAAATTCTTCGCAGAACCGATTAGAGCGGCTGCCCGTTGGTATGCTGCCTGCCTCACCAGTGCTTCGAGACCTAAACGAACAGTATCTGTATCGGTAGTTGAGCCTGAGGCTTTTCTTGCCTCGGCCAAGAGCGCCTCATCAATATTGAGCGTCTTCTTCATACATATAGATTTACCATACTGATATGGCTGTTTGAGCCATACCGCTTGCAGGCTGGCGGCGTCATTGGCCTGACGATGGAAAGATAGCGGAGCAACTCCCGCGTTCCGAAGTAGTGAGGATCATTTCGTTTCCTTGAAGATGGGGATTAGCGTCACGGAAGTAGAGGCCGCCCCAAAGCATGACCCCAAGAAGGAACTGGATGAACCAAGCTTCGTTGATACGCAAGTGGGCAGCAACGGCACCACCAAGGTAGCCTGTGACGAGAATTGAACCAAGAACGGCGGTCCTGGGGATCAGGTAGAGGATCGTGATGGAGAGCTCAAGTACGCCAAGAGGCATTGCGAGCGCCGCAGGCCAGCCGAGATGCTCAAAGCCTGTAGCAAGATCAGGGCCGCCTTTCAGTTTCATCGCTGCACTGAAAAATAGCATCAGCGCGGGGAGGCCACTCAGGATCCGGCCAGACCAAAGTTGGAGAGTTGAGGTTTGTGCAGAAATGTGAGTTTGGATGCCTATTCTATTTGTTTAGTAGCGAGATTTTTACGAAACTGCATTTGAATCGAGTGCACCCTCACCAGATCGACAATTGAGCTAACTATTTTGGGGGTAGAGCGGCCATCGAGGATTACGGTCTGAATTGTTCTACGATTTCGCGCCTTGTGCCGCCCGGCGATCAGACGATCACGCTCACTGTGGATGCCGTGCCCAATGCGAAAAATCTGAGCATTGTGATCGGGCAGTAGAGTGTTGCAGTTTACGAAGTGACACATTGTTGGAGTCACGAAGAAGAGATCTCGTCTAAGTTTGCTTCATGAGCAGATTATTGGGATCTTGTTTCTTCCTTTTGACGTGTGCGATGCCGGCAGTGGCACAGGACTTCTGCCAATGGGAGGATACACCGGCTTACTTTGCCAAGGAAAAAGTCCGTCTGGAGCTAGACCGGAATCTGATTCTCGAGGGGAAGTGGATTGGCATTGACGATCAAATGACAAAATTTCATGTGAGCAAAACTTCAGATCGGAAACTGTATGCGAAGGGCTTGGTTACGATCCCCAGGGAATCCATTCGTACGGTTGCCTATCGCGGCCACGGAAGCTTTGGCAAAGTGCTTGGCTTTTTGGGTGGCTTGATGGTGGCTGGTGCAGTTGCATTTGCGGTTCCCCCCGTGGCGGCAATACCGGCTTATGTTGGGGTCATCGCGGGCGGGGTCTATGCCGGCAGCACAATCGACGGGCGCTGGCATGCAGTCACAATCTTGCCTTGAGTTCTTCAAGAGAGGCGTCGGAGATGATGCGAAAGATCCGCAAGCCTGGGGTCTGCGGTACTTGCTTCGCAGTGAGGACATCGACGATGAGCAAGCCTTTGGAGTCCAGACGATTTGCCCAATCGGGCTCGAGTGTATCGAGATCGCGGAGGCTCAAAGGATCGATGCCGACTGCGGCCAGAATGGCTCTTGCGCCGCGCCGGAAAAGATCTGAGGCTGTGGTGATCGTCACGGTCTGATCCAGACTTGGCCGGCTTTGGCCAGTGATCGAATCAGGAATACTTCGAACGCGGAGTTCGAAAGTTTTCCTGGTCAATTTTGGCGTAGCGCGATGCGCGAGGTGGACAATGAGCGCAGGCTTGCCTGCCATTGATGTCGATACCGGGATGCAAAGGGCGGCCTCAATTTCTTCACACAGGATGGCGGCAAGTTGAAGTTCAGGCTCGTAGACCAAGACGGCTTCAATGGCTTTCGATTCCAGAAGAGTCTGAAGGCGGGAGACGAGTTGCTCTGGAGTAAGACCAGATGACTTGGCAACTTCAATTGCATTGGTGAGGATGGAGTCGATCTCGTTATTCGGATGTTGAGCTTGAACGAAAAGCCCACTGCCACGTCGGGCCTCGAGCCAGTTGCGGTCTTGCAGTTCCTGGAAGGCAGCGATGACGGTATTCATGTGAATACCATGCATACGAGCGAGAGTCCGGACGCTCGGCAAACGTTCGCCTTTGGCGAGATCTCCGCTCAGGATGCCAAGGATGGCCTGGCGGACCAGTTGTTCACGGATGGGTACTCCGTTATTCTTTGCGATCCAGAAGCGCATGGTTCCTACTCTACTTGGATCGAGCCACGGCAGTATTCCAGGGGAATATATCGGCAAGCCTGGGATTCAGCGGGTCGGCATCCACCATTCTGAGACGAAGTATTGGTATTGCGTTATCGAAAAGGAGTTATGATGGAAAAGACTCCGATGACTGAAGAATCCATTGCGCCTTTGCCGGTGCGCTCGTTTTGGGATAAGGCCGGGATGTGGCTCTCTTATGGGTGCGCGGTTCATTGTGCGCTGATGCCGTTTGTGATTGGCTACCTGGCAGTGAACGGCATGGGCTGGATCGCCGAAGAATCCACTGAATGGACGATCATCATCGCGAGTTTGAGTATTGGCTTATTTCGCTTGTTCTGGAGCTACTTCAAGGAACATCGCCAGCCCGAACCCGTCGTGTTCTTCCTGGTGGGTGTGTCGCTAATCTTCATCGCCAAGAGCGTGTTCTTTGAGACCCCCCCGCAGTTCGAACCAGTTGGGATGGTCGCTGGCGGAATGATGATTGGGACGGCTCACTTCAGGAATCAGTCAAAGTGCAAATGCTGCCAAACGAATCTAGTCGGGGCGAGCACGAACAGCTGAGATTTTGAAGCCCGTTTTGCCGTAAGGGCTGTTGCCGTCTACGATCTGAAACTGTCCGAAGACACTCACTTCTTTGTCCCACTCGACGCGATTGGCGCCGCCTGTGGCGACTTCAACCAAAATGATTTGATTGGGTGGTGGTGGCGGCGTGTGGATGCACATGCCTGCCTGCGGCACCAGAAGGAACTCTGTCACCTGTTCGTCTTCGTCGTCGAAGGGCACCATGAAGCCGGAGATCTTGATATTGGCTCCGCTGAACGAAGAAAGTTCGGTAGAGGCTTTCCCGGTTTTGACGTCGAGGGTACGAAGCATTTTCCATTCCATGCGCTGGAAGCCGTCAAGCGAAACTGGCTTGGGGCCAGCCGATTCGTCCACAGGAATCTCGACACCTTTGGCATCGGTACGCCTGGGACGATTGGTTTCGGTTGACACTTCGACGGTGCGGTAGGTCGGCCCGCAGGCGGCGAGAGCAAGGCTTAGTAGTGTCAAAGTGATAATCTGAATTTGCACGGTGTTATTGGGTGTATAGTCGACATCATCGCAAAGCACGGGTACTCTTTGCCCTATCGGATGTTCTGCTTACGGCGCTTGCCTTTGAAGCGGCGTATCTGACGCGTTCGCTGTTACCGCTGACGCATGATTTTTTTCTGGCTGCCTCGCTGAAGGTATTGCTCTTTGGAGTGGCAGCGATATCAAGTGTCGTTTTCTGCCTCTGGGTACAAGTGTACGACCGCCTCGATGGGGCCAACCGTTATGTGATCTTTCGCGAGACTGCGAAGCAGGCTGTTTTTGGGGTGATGACGATGGTGCTGGTCGACTACTTTCTCAAACTCGACCTGAGCCGATTCTTTCTTCTATGTTTTGTGGGCCTACAGTTCTTGTCGCTTTTATTGTTTCGCTTGAACGCCGGAAGCCTGGTGGGTATGATTCGCCGTGAGTTTGGCGGACAGCACTTTGTGTTGATCTTTGGGAGCGGTGAGAGGGCCGAGGATTTGGCTCGTCAAATCGAGGTGAATGCCGTGGCGGGGACGCGGGTGCTCGGGATCGTGAACGATACAGCAGAAGTGACTGCGGCGTTGCGGGATCACATCGTCGATGAGGTCTTGTTTGCGGTGGAGCCAGAGAGGTTGAGCAGCCTGGCAGAATTGTTCCTTCAGTGTGACGAAGAGGGCGTAAGGACGCGGTTGAGCCTGGAGTTCTTCCCGCATGTCAATAGTGAAGTTTATCTCGATCGTCTGGGGCCGACGCCGATGCTGACCTTCAGCGCTACCCCGACCGACGAGATCAAGCTGCTGGCCAAGCGCATTGTGGATTTCTCTGTCGCAGCTATAGCGTTGCTGGTTGCGTCGCCAGTGCTGGTTGTGGCGGCGGTTCTGATTCGTTTCACTTCACCGGGGAAGGTGATCTTCCGTCAACAGAGGTGTGGCTTGAATGGGCGGAAGTTTGTGGTTTATAAATTCCGTTCGATGGTTGAGAACGCTGAGGCATTGAAGCAGCAGTATGCGCATTTGAACGTGAAGAAGTTGAATTTCAAGATTCCGAAAGACCCGCGGTTGACGCCGGTCGGCCGATGGTTGCGCAAGTTTTCGATTGATGAGCTGCCTCAGTTGTGGAATGTGCTAAGGGGCGATATGTCGCTGGTAGGGCCGCGCCCGGCGACTCCAGATGAGGTTGAGAATTACGCTGGCTGGCAAAGACGCCGGCTGCGGATGCGCCCGGGGCTTACGTGTATCTGGGCTGTTGAGGGACGGGACCGGCTGGATGTCGAGACTGTGATGAAGATGGACATGGAATACATCGACAACTGGTCGTTGTCGCTGGATAGCCGGATTTTATTGCGGACGATTCCGCTTGTACTGCTGGGGCGAGGAGCGAACTAATTATGCAACTGTTACCGACTGAAGAAGAAATCGTAGAACTGCTGCGCGAGACGGGGGCGCTGCGTACGGGCAATTTTGTTTACCCGGATGGGAGTTATACCGACGAGTATCTGGGTATGCCGCTGGTGATGAGCGACTACAAAAACGCGAAAATCCTGAGTGTAGCGCTGAGCCGAAAGGTGCGCGCTAATACTGAGTTGCGGGCAATGCTTGGGCAATTGTCGATCGTTGCGCCGGCGACGGGTGGATTGCCTGTGGCTTATGGCGTGGTCGAAGCGCTGGGTGCGAAGAAGGTGTATTGGGCGGAGGCCGACGATGCGCGTATGCCTCAGAAGTTCCGCGAGTTTGTTACACCGCAGAAGGGCGAGAAGGTGTTGCTGGTCGATGACATCTTCCGAACGGGGCAAAAACTAGTGCATTTGAAGGCGTTGGTTGAGAGCTATGGTGCGGAGGTAGTGGGGCTTGCGGTGATGATCTATCAACCGTGGCCAGATGCTTCAGACTTTGCCCCACTGCCAATGTTCTATTTGGCTAAATTGGATAGCTTTGCGGCGCGCGAGGTTCCGAAGGATGTGAAGGAAGACGGGGAAGCGATTACTAAAGTCTGGAGCTAATTGAAGTGATTGCGCGAAGGTTACGCAGTTGCAGTCGAATTCGTTTTGGTGCCCGAATTACCATGAAGAGGCACCTTTCCTTGCGGCACTTTACAAGAAGTACAAGTAGGATGGGCTGGAGATCGTAGCATTCGACTTTAAGAAGCAGTGCGATTGGCCGACCACTACTGGAATGCTTGGCCAACTGCTTTGTTTGCAGGACGGGATGGATTGGTGAAGGGGGCTCATGCGGGCTTCCCGAGCAATGCTTCCGGGCCTTTGTTGGAAGCGGCTAAGAAGGAATACACCGCAACCGTGGAGAGGCTGCCCTTTAGCGAAAACTTGCGATCCGGGCACTAATCTCGCGGACCCCGTCGGTGAGCGCGGCTGGGCCTGGTTGCAGGATCAGGGTGGATTTGATTTCATGGATTTGGTCGTTACGAACTGCTTTCATATCTTGCCAACCTGGCCTTGCGGCCATTTGCGCTTTGTTCATTTTGCGGCCACACCAGGAGACGAGAATCATGTCTGGATCGCGGCGTAGTACTTCAGCCGGATCGACGATGCGCCGGGTGGCATCGTGTTCGCATCGAAGTTCTGGGAAGATCGGGTCGCCGCCGGCGATCTCGACCAGCTCTTCGACCCAGCGGATTCCGCTGATGATGGGGTCCATCCACTCTTCGAAGAAGACAGTTGGACGTCTGGGGAGTTGGCTTACGCCTCTTGCGATCTCATTCAGGCCGGACTCGAGACTCGTCACAAGGGCAGAGGCCCTGGCTTCAGCACCAACCAAACGACCGAGAAGCAGAATCGTTTCAAGGATCTCGGAAACCGATCGTTGATTGGTGACGAGGACGTTTTTGCCGGCGCGGATCAGGTCTCTCGCGATGTCAGCCTGAAGGTTGGAGAAGCCGAGGATCAGGTCAGGATCGAGGGCGAGGATCTTGTCGATTTTGGCCGATGTGAATGCGGAAACTTTGGGCTTGAGCCGAGCCTCGGGAGGGCGGCAGGTGTAGCCTGAAATTCCTACAATACGGTCCTGCTCGCCGAGGAGGTAAAGGATCTCGGTGGTCTCTTCGGTGAGGCAGACGATTCGCTTTGGGCCGGTGGGTTGGGTCACAGCAGTTGGATTTGTAATTCTACCCTGAAGTTGACAAAAGTTCAGAGTTGCTTGAGAGACCAGAAGAAAAATGCTATATTGGACATTCTGGCAGTTTGCGGGGACGTAGCTCAGTTGGTTAGAGCGCCGGCCTGTCACGCCGGAGGTCACGGGTTCGAGCCCCGCCGTCCCCGCCATTTCTTTTTTCTTCCCCCCTTAAAGTTGGTTTCGATGTTCCCTACACAAGCTCCCAAACTACAAATTTCGCAGAGTGAAGATTACAAGGAAAGCTATTCCAATTCGGTTCAGGTGCGCGTGAACCTTTGGGACTTCTTTTTGCTGTTCGGGACGATCTCGCAGACGGTGCCCGATACCGTGAACATCACGAACTTTCAGGGTGTTTATCTAAGCCCTCAACAGGCGAAGGCTTTGGCCAATCTGTTGAACCAAAATATTGCCCAGTATGAGGGTACCTTTGGTGAGATTCGCCTTGAGCCAGCCAATGGCTCTGGGCCTGTTCAGTAGGATTCACTCTTGCTGCAGAGGCGGGCAGTATCGGTTGCGATTCTGTTTGGCATCTTTGCGTTCATCCTCTTTAGTACCCACTACAAACTGATTTCCCTGCCCTTCTTCTGGGATGAAGCGGGGCAGTTTATTTCTCAGGCGCATGATTTGTATCAGGGCGGAGCGCTGATTCCGAAGTCGGCGATGCCGAATTCTCATCCTCCCGGGTTGCCGCTGCTGCTGGCTGGAGCTTGGAAGGTGTTTGGGTACTCAATTCCAATCACGCGGAGTCTGATGTTGTTGTTTGGAGCGGCGTTTCTGACGGTGTCATTTTTGCTAGCGGTGGAGCTGCTTAGGGGCGCGCGGGGAGTTCCGGCGTTTGCCGTGGCGGCGTTGATGCTGGCCAATCCATTGGTCTATACGCAGTCGATGATGGCGCAACTGGATTTGCCCTCGACCGTGTTTACAACGATCTTGCTGCTTGCCTATTTGATGAAGCTGGAGATGGTGGCGGTGGTGGCGGCTGTGTTGAGTGTCGCGTTTAAGGAGACTTCGATCGCGATCCCGATTGTGTTGGGCGTGTTTGCGTGGCGCGAGGGGCGGCGACAGTTTGCGGCGCAGTTGGTGTTGGGGCCGGTGCTGGTGGTCGCCAATTGGGTGGCTTATGTTTGGTTCTCTACTGGACGGGTCTTTGGGGATACCGCCTATACCGAATACAACATGTTATATCCGCTGCACCCGATGCGGCTGGGCTACGCGCTGTTGCGGAGGGTGAGTTATCTGGGGATTGAGAACTTGCACATTGTGCCGCTTGGGGTATTGATCTGGCGGTGGAAGCAGGTTGGGTTTGATGCTCGTTGGAGACCGGTGGCGGCGGCTTGTGTGGCGCATGTATTGCTTGTGTCGGTGACTGGCGGAGCAGTACTGGAGCGGTACCTGTTGCCGGTGTTGCCGGTGCTTTATGCGGCGTTTGCGGCTGGGATGTCGACGCTTGCAGGCAAGTGGCGGCATGGGGTGTTGGCGCTGAGTTGCGCCGGGTTGCTGACGATGTTATTTGTAAATCCGCCGTGGCCTTATGCGCTTGAGAATAATCTGGCGATGGTGGATCTGGTGGAGGCTCAGCGGAATGCGGCGGGCTTTGTGGAATCGAGCTTGAGCAGGAGCAGGATTACCACTACATGGCCGCTGACGGATGCCCTGCGAAAGCCCTATCTCGGGTATGTGGATGAGCCGATTGCGGCGGTGCGGGCGGTTGAGGATTTGTCGATTGAGCGGTTGAAGGGGTTGGAATGGGAGCGCGGGGATGTGCTGGTTTTGTATGCGCGCGCCTGGGATCCGGAGTATGGGCTGGCTCGTTGGCCGTGGGTGCGGGGACTCCTGCGGCGCTTCTTTCGATTTCCTGACGAGGCGGGGCTACGCGATGTTGCGGACTTGCCGATGTTGAAGCCGATTGTCGGCTTTGAGCAGCGGGGTTTCTGGGTTGAGATCCTGATTGTGCCGTAGACGCATTTAGCGGCAGAGGCGATTGGGAAGTTGGCTTTAGAAGGAGTCGGCTTCGGTGAGGCCGACGATGGCCCAAGCGGTGGCACCGTCGTAGGATTCGCCCTTAAGCCAAGTAAGGTCGTTGTCGCGGATTCGCTTTGAGACTTCGGCGTGGTCCGCAGCGGATACCGTTGCGGCGATGAGACAGACTACCAGGAATTTGAGCATATTTTTGTTTCTCAGAACCTAAACAGTGTGATGAAGAACTCGCGTAAAAGCAAGGGGTAAAGGGATCCGGCGACAGTTTGACTTGGTTGCTGCCGCCGGACGCAGTCCGGGCTTCGGCTTTGTATTGAACTGGCAGGTTGTCAAAGATCTGGCCCGGCGTTGTTTCGGACTTTCCCGGGCTGGTTTTAGTGAAGCGCCCGATGAAAGTGTCCCCGAATGCTACTGTCTCATTTTTCTACCGCAGTCCAATCGGCCGGATTCACTGCGCGAAGCCCTGGAAAACGCTGAAAGTCCCTAGTATTGAAGGTTAGTATTTGGGTGATTCCATGAACGTACATTGCAGCAGCCAGGCGGCTGGCATCAATCGTGATCCAGGTATAAAGACTCTCTCGTAAAAGCGATATCCGGGAGGGCGGGTATTTTGGAGGAGAATTAGGCCATTTCTCGCAAGGTGGTTAGGATGCGAGCTTCACTTAGCGGGAGGGTGTGAGCAGGCAGATGTACTGCGTCTTCGAGTAGCCTGGCCACATAGGTTTCCAGTTGGCTGCCGTGGGCGTCAGCCCGACGTTTCAGTTCGGCTTGGACTTCTGGTTCGATGTCAACGGTAATCGTCATGGGCCTTCATCTCCAAGCGTTATTTTAGAGTAAATGGGAAGTTGGGCAGAGTTGTAGCGTTGGTTTGGAAAGAGTGGCCACCTTGGCCCGGCGCCGGAGTCTACGATTGCGGTCCGGCGCTGGGGCGGGTTGCTTGCTTGCCTTTTATTCTGTTGTCAATGAGCTGTCGCGGCGGCGGTGGGGATTTTGGGTCCTCATTCGCACTGGCCCGCTGGGTTTGATCTGTCGGTCTGGCCTGGGGATTGTGGCCATGGACCCGGGTTTGGGTCCGATTTCAAAAAATTTGGGTTAGCCGGCTTTCGGTTCCGGGGTCTTTGGTGTTTGGTATGGATCTGGTGGCAGATTTAGATTGTGCTTGGCGTTTAGTTTCTCGACGAAGTCGCGGATGATGCGCTTGGCGAGGTCGACGCCGGCTTGTGGGTCCGTTTCGGCGAGTTTTTTGACTTGGGGTAAGTTTTCTATGGAGATGTCGCCCTTGTTGGTTTGGACGTCGTAGTAAATTTCGTTGGGAGGGCGACCGGGGGGAGGATCGGCGTCGGCGATGGCTTCGATTTCTACATTTTCTCCGTTGCCGATGTAGGCTTCACGCTCGACGATCTCGGCGCGCAAGACTTTGATGGTGCGCTGGATTTTTGTGGGGAGTCGGTCGAGTTCTCGCATGATGGCGGGAATGAAGTTTGCTGGTTTTGAAATGATGTCTTCGACGCGGAAGCGCATGGCTTCGCCGTAGAGGAATTCCATTTGCAGGAAGCGGAGTTGCATGTGGATGAGTTGGTGGACTAGCAGCACCT
>JBKJUN010000213.1:0-5812 GCA_046590555.1 Bryobacter sp.
TTGCCGCCAGGAGTGGCGGCAAAGGCCCATGCGTATCCGGGATCCGCATCCGGGCCGGCGGCGCATCGCTGAAGTCAAAACGCTGCGGCGGTCCCTGCGGCATCTCGAGGCGCATCAGCGGCACCTCGTGCGGCAATGCCTCGCGCTCAACCTGCACCAGCGGGTCATACAGATCCGACGTGGCATTTTCGATCCTCTGCGTAAACTCGCTAAACGGCATCCCCGCCGCTGGCTGAATGGGTGACACCGGCAACGGCATACTGGACACGGGCTTCGACTCCATCAGCTTCCCGCGTACGGCATCACGTACAAAGTCATGCACAAAAGAGCTGTGCCTGAAGCGCACCTCAGTCTTCGAAGGATGCACATTCACATCCACCTCGCCAAAGTCGCAATCCAGAAACAGCAGCGCAAACGGATAGCAGGCCGGCGGAATCAGGTTGTGATAAGCACTCGTCAGCGCATGCAGCAAGAGCTTGTCGCGAATCAGCCGCCCATTCACAAACAGATAGATCGAATTGCGGTTCAGCTTCTGCACGTGAGGCTTCGACACAAAGCCCGACAGCTCAAAGCGCTTCTGCTCTCCCTCAGCCGTCGACAGCGTCTTCACCTCAGGCCCAAACTCCACAAGATCCTCAAGAATCCGGCTGCCAAAAACCTGAAACACCCGCTCCTGCGGCGTGCCAACCGGCGTCACCCGCAACAGCTCCGTCGGCCCATGATGCAGCTCAAACGATTTATCGGGATGAGCCAGACTGTAGTGCGTCACCAGCGAAGCGATATGAGCAAGCTCGGTCTGCTCGCTGCGCAAAAACTTCTTCCGCGCTGGCACGTTATAGAAAAGATCCCGAATCGTGATCACGGTGCCCGCAGCAAGCCCGGCTTCTTCGCACATCACCATCTTGCCGCCATTGATCGAAACACGAGTCCCCGTAGATTCCTCACGCGCATGTGTTTCCAGCGTTAGCCGCGAGACAGAAGCAATCGATGGCAGCGCTTCCCCGCGAAAGCCAAGCGTTCCAATCTGCTCAAGGTCATGCACCGATTGCAGCTTTGAAGTTGCATGCCGCTCAAAAGCAAGCAGCGCATCATCCCGCATCATCCCGCATCCGTTATCGGTAATACGGATCAGCCGGCGCCCGCCAGCATCCACTTCGACGCGAATATCGGTCGACCCCGCATCCAGAGAATTCTCAAGAAGCTCTTTGACAACAGACGCTGGTCGTTCGACAACCTCTCCGGCCGCAATCTGATTTGCGACGGCATCGGAGAGTACTTTGATTTTTCCCACTCAGTTCGTACTAATACCACGCTCGGTCAGCAGCGTGCCGGTACGACGGTAGAGATTGAGTAAATTACGGCGATACTGCACGCTCTGCGTCACCAGATCGCTCTGCGCCTGAGTCAAAGCATTCTGCGAATCGAGCAGAAAGAACAGCGTGATGGTGCCCAGCTCATAGCGCTTCTGATCAGCCTCAACGCGCTTCTGCGCAAGGTCAGCCGCAATCTTGGCCAGATCCACACTAGCCCGGCTATTCTCAACCTGATTGATGGCATTGAGCACATCAAGCCGAACGTTCTGCTCAAGCGCACGAATGCGCAATTGATCGAGGCGTTTGGTCACAACCGCATCAGCGAAATTCGCCGATGAATTACGATCCTTGATCGGCAGGCGCAACTGTATGCCTCCGCCAATAATCGGAAAGCCGAAACCGAACATCTGGTCGAAGGCATCCGGGAAGCCGCCGGGCATCACCGAAGTGATAGGCGAGGATGTGCCATCAGGATTGAAAAAGGTCTGCCGCCGCAGGGTTGGGCCGCCACGGCCTTGAGAGGAGTAGTTGCCAAAGAGCGAAAAGTCAGGCCGCATGCCGTCAGAGGTGACACGCAAGTTGATATCGTCGATGTCCAACTGCTGGCGTTGATTCAGCAAGTCAGGCCGCACACGAATCGCATCCGCCACGAGCGTCTCTTTGTCGAAAGGCTTGTTATCGGTAGGCGGCAATACCGATTCACTGAGCGTAATGGGCAGCTTGCGAAGCTCGGGGTCAAGATCGATCCCCATCTGCCGCCGCAATGCATCTTCGGTTTGTGCCAGACGATACCGGGCCTGCGTAACTAGAATCTCGGCACGCGCATACACCGCCTGCGGCTGATAAATCTCCAGCGCCGGCAACGCACCCAGTTCGAGCTCACGCTGTGCCCGCTTCAAGCTCGTATCGGCAAGAGCCAATGCCTGCTCTTGCACCTTCAAATTTTCACGTGCTCCAATCACATCCCAGTAAGCATTCTCGGCATTGGTCAGCAACTGCTGGATCTGATCCTGAAACGCGTACTCGCTGCCACGCAAGCGAGACTTGGCCAACAAGATCGGAGCCCGCACCACCTGCAAGTCACGGCCACGCAGAAGCGGTTGACTAAAACTCAAATTCAGGTTCGAACCATAAGCGGGATTAAGCGTTGCAAACGAATTGTTTGTGCTATTTTTCGAAGCGCCGTAGTTGATTGTGTACTGCGTACCTGTCGGCGCAGTCTGCTGCCAGTTCAGCGTCAGCGGCTGCGAAAGTGATGAAAGCGTCGACGCACCAGCCAGCGCATCGGTAGTCACGGTCTTCGTACGAGTCGCGTTGAAGCGCCCCACAAACTGCGGATCAAAAATCGAGAACGACCGCATAATCGCGTTCTTCGGAATCTCAAGCACCATCCGCTGGATCTGGATATCGGTGCTATTGTTCAAGACCAGTTCCAGATAAGCCTTCAGCGATAGATCAAGCTTTGAATCCGTGACATACTCCTGCAGCTTGACAGGCCCTTGCATCTCAAACTTCGGAGTCTCGCGTCGAAAGATCGTACGGATATAGTCTTTGGTTCCGAACTTCGGATAGTTCACCAACTCGGAATCTTTATACAGATTCGGAGCAGTGACCGGATTAACGGTTTGCGCGGACATCGAGATGCCGAGCAGAAGGAAAATATTAAAAGTACGCAGCATATTATTCGTAGCGAATCGCCTCAATCGGATCCAGTTTTGCGGCCTGCATGGCCGGATAAATTCCAAACACAAGCCCGATGCCCACAGACACCCCAAAGGCCACAACAATCGATGAAGTCGTAACAACAGTCGACCAGCCGGCCGCCGTCGCAATCACCTTGGACAGTGTAAATCCAAAAGCAATCCCGATCATCCCGCCCAGCATCGAAATCAAAAGCGCTTCCATCAGAAACTGGCGGATGATGTCCACCTGACGTGCCCCAATCGCGCGCCGGATCCCGATTTCCTTGGTACGCTCAAGCACTGTCGCAAGCATGATGTTCATGATCCCGATACCGCCCACCAGCAGCGAAATACCGGCGATGCAAAGCATTACGACACTGAAGATAAACGAAGTGCGGCGACGTTGTTCAAGCAATCCCGCCGGCACGATCGTGTTGTAATCGCCCGCATCCTTATGCGTCGAATCCAGAATCGCTCGCACAATCGCAGCGGTCTCAATAGAATCGGTACCAGGTGCCACGCGCATATAGATACCGTCGATCTCGTCTTTGAGATAGCTGTTGTTGTCTTCAAAGCGGCGCATCACCGTATTGAGCGGCGAAATGATCAGGTTATTGCGGTTCGACGCCTCAGCCCCATCCATCTCGGCATCGGCCGTCGCTTGTTGCGACAACACGCCAATCACCTGCAACCAGGTATCGTTCACCTTCACATACTTGCCCACCGCCGGCTCATAGCCCAGCAGGTTCACCTTGGCCGCTTCACCCAGCACACACACTGGCGCCGAAGTGTCATTGTCCTTATCGTTAAAGAATCGCCCTTCAATCACTTTCAAACTGTTGATCACGAGGTAGCTCGGTTCCACACCAATCAGCAGCGGAGCTTCAGCCGTAGTCTTCGGCAAAATCTTCAAGGGCTTGAAACGTTTCCGGGGGGTTGAAGCCTCAAGCCCCTGTACGTTCTCTTTGATCGCGCGATAATCGCGGAAAGTCAGGCCCGGAGATATCAGCCGCCGCGCTTGTAACTCATTCCTATCTACCGATTCTTTAGCCTCAACGATGATGTTATTCACACCCAGCAAGTCGATATAGCTCATCATCTCTTTTTGAGCGCCAGCCGTGATCGACAACATCGCAACCACTGCGCCCACGCCAAAGATCATCCCGAGCATGGTCAGCAAGCTGCGCAACTTGTGCACCAGCAAGCTGCTTAGGCCCATCATGAGTTCGGGGATTAGCCCCTGAAATAGACCCTTCATCGCGACTACATGCCTCCCTTGCCGCCAGGCAGTGCGCCCGCCGCGCCACCAGTTTTTTCAGTCTTCTTCTTGTCTCCGGGCTTGGCCTCAGGGTTTGCCATCGCGATCACGTCCCCTACCTTTAAGCCACTCGATACAATCATCACGTTCTCGCTGCGCTTGAGTGGCTTGATCTGGCGGGCCTCAAATCGATTGCCCACCTTCACATAAACCACCTGCTTGCCGTCTTTCTCAAACACGGCCTGAATCGGTACGTTAATCGCATTCTGCACCTTGTCGACGATGATCTCGACATCAGCCAGCAAACCTGGCCGCAGCAACACATCCAGTTGATTGTCTTGCTCGGGAGGAGTCGGCAAATTCGCGCTATCGAGATCCTTCTGAGAAACCATCAAGCCGCCGATATTAAACATCGCCGGCATCCCGGGAGCCCCACCACTGCGGTTCCCGCGTCCAGCCGGCATCGCCCCGGTCTTCTGCAATTCAGCAGTTACCTTCGCCATCACTTCCGTACGCTCTTCCGGCGTCATGTCAGCCATAGCTTTTCCCTTGCTGAACTTCGTCACCAGTTCACGCCGCTTGCGCTGCAACTCGGGATCCATGTTGTTGCCACCGCCACCGCGCTGCCGCCCACCATCTGCTTCAGCCGCCGGTGCCTGCCCCATACCTTGCGGCATCCCGCCTTCAGGCTGCGCCGCCATAGGAGGCGCGCTAAACGCCGTCATCGGCCCCTTCTTGCGATTCGTATCGGCTTGTGCCAGAATTCGGCTCACCTGCGATTCATTCGCACCCAAGGCACTCAACAACTGACGCATATCAATCGAGAAAATCACGTCAAACTTCTTGGCAGGGTCAGAGCTAAACATATTCGCCGAAGCGGTTCCGCTCATCGACTTGATCTTACCTGTAAACCTTTTGTCCGGCAGCGCATCCAGACGCATCGACACTTCCTGACCCTCGGTCAGATTCGCCCGGTCCAGCTCACCCACCTTGGCCACCACTTCCATCTCGCTCAAATCGAGAATGTCCGCCACAGGCATACCAGGCTGCACCTGATCGCCTTCGCGAATATCCGGCAGCGACATACCAAACATCATCACGGTTGACCGGTTCTGCTTCACTGCCACCAGCCCACTCATCGGGGCCAACAACTTAACCTGCGCCAGACGCTGCTTCTCGCGATTGAGCTCAAGCTTGGCCTTGTTAGTCTTCTCACGCAACACAGCCAGTTCAGCCTGAGCCTGCTCACGGCGGCTCTTGATATCGCTCTCAAGCTGCAACAGGCGGCGTTTGGATTCCTCAAGCGTCAACTGATTCTTTTTGGCATCAATTGCACTGATCAACTCATTTCGCTTCACTTCCAGCTCAGCCCGGCGAACCCCATAACGAGCACGCAACAACTCCACCTGGTCCTGATTGTCACGAATCGCCAAATCCGCCTGCGCCTTCTTCACCTGCTCGTCAATCTGATCCAGTTCCAGTTGCTTTTCTTCAAGTCGCGACAACACTTCCGCATCGTCAAATTCAACGATCAGATCCTTTTCGCGAGCCAGTGCACC
>JBKJUN010000014.1:0-4607 GCA_046590555.1 Bryobacter sp.
GCACAAAAGTCTACCGGCCCCAGAACCGCCGAAGGCCGCGCCAGCTCCGCCGCCAACAGCACCCGTCACGGCCTCACCGCCAACCCCACCACCAGCTTCGAAAACAACCCGTACGAACGAAGCCAATACGACACCCTTAACGCCAAGCTCCTCAAACAATGCCTCCCCGAAGGTGAACTCGAGCTCCAGGCCTTCGAGCGTTACGTCTTCGCCCTATTCCAATCCGACCGTGCCCGGCAAATGGAAATCGACACGCAAGACCGTTGGATAAACGAACCCATTAGCGACAAACTCTTCACCCAAATGGAGCGCATCCTCAAACTCGGTTCAGCCCAGGAGCGCCGCGCCGACCGCGCCCTCAAAGAACTCACAAGGCTCCAAAGGGATCGAATCCTCGCCATGGACATCCACACCGAGTTCTACCTGCTCGACAAAAAGATGGACATCCCGGCCACTTTCCCGATGTTCGAAGTCCGCAAAACCGACCTGACAAAAACCGGCGCCGGCATCTTGGCCCTCCGCTTGATGGCCTTCATGCCAGAAGCCCGCGAAATCATGGATAAACATCGCGAAGCCAAGCTAGCCGCATAACAATCACCAACAAACCAGGCCCCACCAGGCCACAGATCTTTCACAATTGAATATTTTCCGCAGGGGCTGCCGAGTCACAAAACTCTGACACTACAACTCCGTCCCGACCCACGATCCGCATGCCAAAACAGAATTTCTAACTTTTGGCCCATTACTTTCGTCCCGGCTCTCAAGTTTTCCCGAATCTGTCCGATCAGATGCCTTGAGGACAAATGTCGAATGGCTCTTGTGTATGACCCTAACAAACATGACATCGAGATCGTGCACGCGCAATTCAACAGGCTCATGAACGAATTAATCAAAGGTGCCATCAACCGCAACACCTTCCAACCGTGGGAAATTGAGCTCATGCTCGACATCCAGGCTGCAGATTTCGGCGATACCCCTCAAAAAGAAATGCTCAAACGCTATCAAAAGGCCGTCCAGCGTTTTTACGACAAAGGTGTCAAGATGCCGATCAAGCTCTCTGAGTACATAGACAGCCTCAAATCTCGCCGCATGGCCAATGCAGCCTCCCGCGAAGAAGTTGCCAGCCAAATCGCCAGCTAAACCGCTATCCTAGTGGTATGAGTGATTCGGTCGAACGAACGGTCTTCTGCGTAAAACTGCAAAAAGAATTGCCGGCCCTGAAGGAAGTTCCCTTCGATGGCCATCCCCTCGGACAGCGCATTTTTGAGAGTGTCTCCCAAGATGCCTGGAAGCAATGGGTCGAGCACTTGAAAATGCTCATGAATGAATACCGCCTCAACCTCGGCACCACCGAAGCCCAGCAATTCATTCTGGACCAGATGGAAAAATACTTCTTCGGCGAAGGCTCACAGGCACCGCCAGATTTCGTCGCCCCAACCCACTAGTCTTTAGCGAAGTAGAGATTGACGGCCCGTTCCAGGTCCTCATGACTAGCCTGCACAGCCCGGTGCTCATATTTGCTGATCGAGATCAGCAAATTACAGATATCCGTCGGATAACAGGCTCTTAGATACTCGCGCCCATCCTGCAGACAAAGAGTGCGCAAGAACTCTGGTGCATCGTCAGCGTAGGGGACTTCTCGAGAACGGAATACCCTCTGGAAGATCTGATCAAATACATGCGGCTCTACGGGCTCAATCAGAATCTTGTTCTGAATGCGGCGCAAAAACGCTTCGTCCGCCAGATCCGACGGGTCCAGGTTGGTCGAAAACACCACCATCATGTCGAACGGAATCTGAAACTTTATGCCGTAACGAAGGCTCAGATAGTCTACCCGCCGATCAAGCGGAACAATCCAGCGATTCAACAGGTCGCGCGGGCTGATCAACTGCCGACCAAAATCGTCGATGATGAAGATGCCGTTGTTCGCCTTCATCTGCAGCGGTGCTGCATAAATCCCAGACGCATCGTCCAGACGTAATTCCAGCATGTTCGGCACCAATTCGCCACCCACAACAATGCAGGGGCGCTTGCACAGAATCCAGCGCGGATCAATCTCTGGATCATCCATCTCAAGCCGCTGGTGTACTACCGGATCGTAAAGCTGGATCACCTGGTTATCGACTTCCACCGCATACGGCATCAAAATGCCATCCTGGTAAACCCTCAACATGCGTTCGGCAATCGAAGTCTTACCGTTACCCGACGGACCATAAAGGAAAATCGAGTTTTGGCTGATCAACGCCGGGCCTAATTGGTCCAGCAGCCGATCCGGTACGATAAGGTCACTAAAGGCCATACGCAAGGTGCGCCGGTCCACAAACACCTTGGCCGTTTGCAGCTTGGTTGCTGCCACATAGTCTTTGAGCGATACTGGAGCGGCACTCGCATACTGTACGATGGCAAAGCGATCACTCGCCAGTTGCCGCCCGGCCTGACTTAGCACAAACGAGTAGTCGTTGCCGATCATGCCTTTAACTTCAATCAATTGCTGCGCACGTAAATGCTTGAAAACAACATCGATTATCGAAACAGAAAGCTTCAGTGTGTGACTCAGACTGCTGAGCGAACTGAAGCCCTCAAGCAGCAATCGTCGCAGCACCAGATCGGTTACATAGCCCTGAGACAACCCAAGATCTTCAAAGTTCTCTGGGATAGCGGGCGCAAACCGGTTCAACCCCGCCCCCCCAAAGCCCGGCTCCAAACTCGCCAGCCCTTGCAAACTGCCGCTCGTCGAAGTGCTCTTCTGTGCACTCATGCCAAGGCTACTCAGGCTGCTCGTAAATGTACCCATGCGCGGATAATCGGTTGTAAACCTGAGAAAGTTTATGCACGAAGGCCTCTTCCCCGCCGTCTTCTCTTATGGATGCGGCTCTTTGTCATACTCATCGCAACCTTCGCTGCCGCCCAGGATTCCCCTTTCGCCGATTCCCGATCGCTGGCTTGGCGGGCCCAGGCACTGGAGGAGCTAGGCGAGATCACTCAGGCATATCTGCTTTACAACCAGGCTGCAACGATTGATTCAAAAAACACTTTTGCCGCCGGCAAAGCAGCTCAGTTGCGCACAAAGGCGCTCGAGAACGTCCGGCTGGCACCCTCCGCTACGCCCGAGGCCAACACTCCCGTGCAGCAGATTAGCGATCAGGACATGCGCGATATCTCGCGCCTGCTCCCGCCGCCAGCCCTGGCTCCGAAAACAGACCGCATCACGCTTTCCCTAACCGGTGATGCCAAAGCCATCTACACCAAAGTACTCACCCACTTCGGCATTGACCTCCTCTTCGACGGCGACTACGACAACGCGGCCCAACGCACGGTCAAGCTTGAAGACGCAAGCTTCGACGAGGCGATCTACATCACAAATCTCGCCACCAACTCCTTCGTCAACCCAATCTCCGAAAAACTCGCCATGGTGATCCGCGACACCGATCAAAAACGACGCGATCAGGAGCGCACCGTCGCCATCACCCTGCCCATCGACACGGCCATTTCTTCGCCCGAGGCGCAAGAACTCGGCCGCGCCATCCAGCAGATCTTCGAGCTTCAGCGCGTCTCGATCGATACCGTCCGTGGCATGATGTTGATCCGCGACAGATGGTCCAAGGTCAAACTGGCCCAACTGGCTCTTTCCCAGTTGCTACAGCTCCGGGGCCAGGTCTCGCTGGACGTGGAATTCTTCGAGGTCGCTGAACAATCCAATCTCAGCTTCGGCTTCTCGCTCCCCACCTCAAGCCAACTCGTACCGCTGGTAAAGCGCGTCAATCTGATCCCCGCCACCATCAACGGCTTCAAGAACCTGCTCACCTTTGGCGGTGGCACCACGCTCTTTGGCCTCGGTGTTACCAGTGCCAACATCTTTGCCAGCATGACCTATTCCAAGACGCAGAGCCTGTATGAGACGCAAATGCGTGCCTTGGACGGCTTGCCCGCCACGGTTCACATTGGCGACCGCTACCCGATCATCACACAGACCACTAGCTTTGGTGCCGCCACTTCGGCTAACTCACTTGCGACGGCTCCCCAAATCCAGTTCGAAGATTTGGGACTTACCGTCAAGATCACCCCCCACATGCACGGAAACGGCGAGATCAGCCTCGAAGTCGATTCCGAGTTCAAAGTGCTAACGGGTCAAACCAACAACAATATCCCGGTCATCGCCAACAGAAAGTACACAGGTACGGTTCGCTTAAAGCAGGGCGAGTGGGCAGTCGCGGCGGGCCTTGTTACCCAAAACGAATCGATCAACCGCAGCGGCCTCGCCGGTATCTCTCGCATCCCCATCCTCGGCGCTGCCCTGTCCACAAACGGCAAAGACCGTCAAATCGGCCAGACTCTCCTGGTGATCCGCCCCCGCATCATTGGTGCCGTAGCCTCAGACCAACCCGCCAAAGCTCTCTTCACAGGCCCTGAATCTAAGTTCCTGGCCCCTACGCGCTAGTCGCGTTTCGTCTTCTGCTTCACTGGTTCGAGTTCGCTGGCCACCGCCACCCGCATCAACATAACAGGAGCATCTTCTTTCGTCCCCTGATGCATATGCTGCGACATCTCCTGATTCACCGCCGACACAAACTGCTCCATTTGCTTCTGCATCGCCGCCATTTTCTCGC
>JBKJUN010000040.1:0-10202 GCA_046590555.1 Bryobacter sp.
TAAGTTTCGTCTCATGGATTGTCAAGGCACACAGTGGGGATATACAAGTAAGCAGTAGATTGGGTGAGGGCACGAGCTTTCGCGTCACCTTCCCCGCAAAAATAATCGATACCAGGAATCAGATAGAACATGCAAATCAAAGAGAGACAACTGAAAGGCATTCTAATTCTTGATCTGGAGGGTTCGCTCGTAGCCGGAGAGCCTTGCCAACAATTGCGCGAACATTCAACAGCGGACATTGCTTCGAAACCACAGGTGGTTGTGAATCTGTCCGCAGTGGATTACATCGATTCGAGTGGACTTGGAATGCTGGTGAACTGCTTTTCTACGCTGGAGCGGAATGGTGGCGGCCTGCGGATTTTGAGCCCGTCCGAGCGCGATATGGAATTGATGGTGCTCACCAAACTAGCTACTGTTTTTCAAGTTTTTAATGACGAGCAGGAAGCGGTGAACAGCTTCTTCCCGGATCGGGAGATCAAGAAATTTGACATTCTTTCGTTTGTTCAGCAGCAGCGCAAGGACAAAGAAAGCAAATAGGACGATGCTTGAGACTGGCATCGGGACGCCAAATACGCTGTTGGTCTTTTACCGTGTCTCCTGCCCGACATGCAAGCTGACACTCCCCTATCTGCACCGTGTACAAATGCCGGTGCTTGGGATCTCGCAGGACGATGCGGAATCGACTGAGAAGTTCCGGCAACAATTTGAAGTAAAGATTGAGTCGGTGGTTGATCTTGCTTCTGAAGGCTATCCGGCAAGCAACCAATTTGGGGTTCACCACGTGCCGACGTTGTTTGTTCTCGACGACAACGGCAAGATCGCCGAGCGCATTGAGGGCTTCGATAAGGATGCCCTCGAACGGCTTGGGGCCTCATTCGCCGAATCGGAACTCGTCCCGGAATTTCGACCCGGCTGACGAAGCAAGAACTGATGCCCGTGAGGCGTTATTTTTCAACTCTTCGAGGATCTCTGTGGTGGTGCGACGGTCGTGGGTCTTGCTGATTCTTGAAAAAAGACCATTGCCTTGGAATCGATAAGGAAGGTTGAGGGTAGGCTGTCTCTTGTGGGGCATCCCAGCGGAGGCCTTATTGGGTAGTGAGTTTGTCGCCGGGATCGAGGACGAGTAGCAAAAACAATTGTTTTATGAATGGCACTTAACGGGTGCCCCAATAATAATTACGGATGTAGATAGAAGACTTTGCACATGATCTTCCAGTCACCATCGACCTTGAGCATGTTGAAGAGGTCGGTGAAGCGGTGGCCAGTCCAGTTGTCCATCTCGAGACGAACGGAGGCGATGGTACCGGTGATGTCAACGCTGGCGACTCTGAGTTCGAGATCGGGTGCGGCACCGTTGCCGTCGTGCCAATCGTAGAGTCCCTGGATCGGGCCGGCGAAGAGGTCTGGGCCGACGTAGCCAAAGATGGTTGCCTGATCATGAAATGCGAGTTTCATTTCAGCGCTGCTGCCGGATTTGGCCCCATCAATGTAGTGCTGGACGCAGTTGAGGATTGCATCGTATTCGTTGACTGTAGTTAGGGTGGTGGACATTTGGACTGTCTGAGTTTATCAGGACCTTCGGAAGTTGCAGCTATGAGATTTTGAGCGGGTTGCGGACGGGGAGGTCAAAACGTGAGAAGTCTCGATCTGCGGTTAGAAGGGTGGTCACGCCGTGTGCGCGACAGATCGCCGCAATCCTTGCGTCGTGCACCATTGGCCCAAGTGCCGCACTAGTCCTTAGTATTTGTTTGAGGATCTCCCAATAATTGCCGGATTCTCCAATTAATTGAAGAGTTGGAGACTGGAACCAAGTATCCAGGTCGGCCAGCGCCAGCAAGCCCGGCGTTGGTGGAACATAGATTCGCGGATGGGTTGCAATGCTGAAAAACTCATGGACACAGGGCCAGGGGATAGCCCAGGGCTCCCTGCCCTCTGCCAATTCGATCAGGATTGCGGCGGCACGTTTGTGCCAAGGGGAATCCTTACGATGAGCATAAACGAGGATGTTTGTATCGATGGCGATCATCGTTCCACGTCATTGGTGTCGAAGCCGCCGCGGCCCTCGTAGGCCAGCTCTCGAATCTTGGACCAGTCTTGAATCGCCTGGCCTTTACCCTGGAAACCAAATGGCTTCAACCGGAACGGCGCTCTCCTCTTTGAAGGTTCCAAAGCGAGGCGAAGCGCTGATTCGATCAATTCTCGCAGGGAGATTCCTTTTGTTGAACAATGCTGTTTTGCCTGGCGAAAGAGCGGATCGGCAATTTCAACTGTTGTTTTCATTAATCGATTTTCCCATATTTATGGATGAGCAATATGGGTCTAGGCATTCTGGAGTCATATGACAACTGTGAAATAGTCAAAAACTAGATGAGTTCTCTTTCAAAAATCATCGGGCTTGCGGTTATTCTTGCTGCTGACGTTTTTATGATTGCTATGGGTAGCATCCGATCAAGCTTGATCGTGATGCAGCTGATGATGATCGTAACGGTGATGATTGTCAGCTTTTCGCGTTCAAAGCTGAAAATTGACAAACGGGATCTCGACGCCGGTAAAGGCAAAGACCTCTAGGGCTAAAAGTATTGAGATAAACTGATGTTTTATGCAGGAAACACCTCGTCGCGATTTTCTTAAGGTAGCCAGCGTTATTGCGGCTCCCGCCATCATCAAAGCTCAGACGGTCACAAATGCCATCAAGGTTGGCCTTGTTGGCGCCGGTGGCCGTGGAACTGGGGCCGCCTCACAGGCCTTGAAGGCCGATGACTACGCGGAATTGACCGCAGTAGCTGACGTATCGACCGATCAGATTAACGGTTCACTGGCGCGGATCGCCCGTATAAACGGCGCTAAGGTGAAGGTTGCCGATGGCGGCAAATACCTGGGCTTCGACGCATACCAGAAGGTAATTGATTCCGATATCGACGTCGTGCTGCTGTGCACGCCTCCTGGATTTCGCCCAACGCAACTGCGCTACGCCGTTGAGAAGAACAAGCATGTCTTCACTGAGAAGCCGATGGCAGTGGACCCGGCCGGTATTCGCAGCGTGATCGAATCTGTGAAGATTGCTCGTGACAAGAAGAAGTGCATCGTCGACGGATTCATGTGGCGCTACGCCAACCACATCTCGCAGTTGATGGAGCAGGTTCATGCCGGCATCATCGGCGACATTCTGTCGTATTACGCAACCTACTACACCAGCCCCGTCAAACCCATGCCAGCGGCCTCTACGCGCCCTGCAGGGATGAGCGACGTGGAATGGCAGACCAAGAACTGGTACAACTTCATCTGGACTTGCGGCGACGGTTACGTCGAACAAGCCGTTCACTCAGTGGATAAGGTAGCGTGGGCTTTTAAGGATGTCCCGCCGGTATCTTGCGTGGCACACGGCGGCCGCCAGATTCCGCAAGAAGGTGGCAACATTTTCGACCACTTTGAATGCAATTACCTTTACCCGAATGGGGCGCGCGCCTTTATTGCACATCGCCAGATCCCGGGTATTTACAACGAGAACGCCGATTACATTGTTGGTACTCAGGGTAAGGTAACGATTGGACGTGGGCCGATGCCGCTGGTGGAAGACCATAAGGGCAAGGTGCTTTGGGCATTTGAAGGCACCAAGAATGATGGCTATCAGTATGAGCACGACATTCTGTTTGCAGCGATTCGCAAGGGCGAAGTGGTGAATAAGGGTGATCGCATGATTTCGTCGACTCTGCTTGCCATTCTTGGAAGGACTGCAGCTTATACTGGTGCGCAGATCTCGTGGGAACAGATACAGAACTCGAAACTGTCGACGTTCCCGGAGCCTTTTGACGCCAACGGTAGCCTGCCTGACATGCCTACTCCCAAACCGGGCATCACCAAGTTTGTATGATCCTGCTCTTCGCCTTTTTTGCTGTCGACTTCGCGACCGAAGTTAAACCTGTAATCGAGAAGCAATGCGCGGCCTGTCACGACCGCGCATTCTTTCTCCGCCAAAAGGACAAGATTGTTTCTTCGCTCGCAACTATGCCTCCAGGTGGGCCTCCACTGAATGCGAAGGACAAGGCGATACTCACCAAGTGGGTGGCTGATGGCCTTCCCTACCCTGAGGCGCAGAAGGCGATGGCGGATGATCCTGAACTGACCAAGAATCTTCATTCGCAGATTGTTAAGGCTTCGGCCAAAGACAAGGTGATGAAGCCTTACAAGGCGATCATCCCGGGAACCGATGTGCCATACGAGATGCTACCGATTCCGGCTGGCAAGCTCAAAATGGGCAATAACAGTGTGAAGGACGAATCACCTGAACATGAGGTGAAAATTGAGCCCTTCTGGATGGCAACTCGCGAAGTGACCTGGAACGAGTACCGGCTTTTCATGTTTGCCTCTTTGTCTGGCGAGATTGCGGGCAACAACATAGCGATTGACGCCGTGAGCAGGCCAACGAAGCCTTATGTCGAGATGTCTTTTGGAATGGGTACGGAAGGCTACCCGGCGATCTCGATGACACACCATGCCGCGAGCAAGTACGCGGAATGGCTGAGCGCCAAGACCGGACATTTCTATCGCCTGCCGACAGAGGCAGAATGGGAATACGCTTGCAAGGCCAATGCGCCTGCGCCGGCTAAGCTGCCCGAAGTTGCGGTATTCAAGAAGGGTCAATATGAAATGGTGGGGACCAAGAAGCCGAATGCGTTTGGACTTTACGACATGCTGGGCAATGTGATGGAGTGGACCACCGACCAATACTATGCGGATGCTTACAAGACCCCGCAAAGCTGGTATCCGTCGAAGACTTCGTATCCGCATACAGCGCGTGGTGGATCGTGGGCTGACAAGGCTGAGCGTGTAACGTGCACGGCCAGATTCGCTTCGGACCCGAGTTGGAAACAGCAGGATCCGAACCTGCCGAAGTCGATCTGGTATCACACGGATGCGCTCGGCCTGGGCTTTCGGCTTGTGAGACCGGCGAAGATTCCGCCGGCTGAAGAAATGCACCGGTTCTGGAACAATGGAGTCGCGGAAGACCAGTAGCTCGTTCCCGTGCATGGGGACGCTGATCCGTATCTCGGTCTATTCGAGCAAGGATCCGACTGAGGCGATGCTGGCAGCCAAGCGACGCTTTGAAGAGCTGGATGCACGACTGAGCCACTACAAGCCCGATAGCGAAATCAATCAGCTCAAGCCGGGGGTAGAGACCCCGGTGAGCGCTGATCTGTTTGCCATCCTCACCTTTGCCCAGCGGCTTTCGCTACTTTCAGGCGGGGCTTTTGACGTTACTGTACGGGGTACTCCGATTGGATATCAGAACATTGCCTTGGGCAATCAGACAGTGACTTTGCTCAAAGAGGGAATGCTGCTGGACCTGGGCGGCATCGCCAAAGGATATGCCAACGATCAGGCCTCAAAGGTGCTGTCAGCAAGGGGAATTAGAAGACACTTGATCGTCGCATCGGGTGACATTCTGGCCAGGGGGAAGCCCGGATGGCGGGTTGGCTTTCAGCAGACCGAGCGATTGCTGGAAGATCGCGCTGTCTCGACGTCGGGCAATACCTACCAGCCTGGGCATATCCTGGACCCGAGATCAGGCCAGCGTGTGATGAGTTCTGAGACTGTGAGTGTAGTGGCCTGGGACAGCATGACGGCGGATGCCCTGGCGACGACTTGTTTGATTCTCAAGGGAGCCGAGCGAGCAGCGTTGCTTGCGGCCTATGCCGGGGCTGAAGTGGTTTCGGCGTAACGAATTTGCTTCAAGCTGAGGCTTTTGCTCTCACCTTCACCAATCTTTACATTGCCGGCGCGGTCTTCGAATTTTTTTAGGAATTCGGGGTCTGAGGCGGTGGCAGCGTCTATTTCTTCGAAGGCAAAGATCTTGTACTCGCCAGGTGGAAGGTTGGCGATACTGAACTTGCCGGCATCCTCGACGCGGGCGGTGAGGTTCGTATAAGTGAGTTCGCCGTTGGGGCCTACTTTGGCAACGATGATGGTACCGGGAGCGTCATCCTGCTTCTGTTTTTCGACCATTCCGTCGACTTTGGCGATATTGGTGGAGATGATCACTTCCATCGGACCACCCCCGCCACCGCCCAGATCGATACCTGAGTCGCGAATATCCTGACCACCCACATTGATAGCTTTGACATAAGCGTTGGTGAGTTGAGCGATGGTGACTCTGTATCTCTCTGGTGAGAGGTCTTTGAGGCTGAATGTACCGTCTTCAGCCACCTCCACAGGCTGATTGAAGGTCATGTCGGCCTGCACCTGGATGCGTACTTGCTTTAGATTGACGAGAGCTTTGTCGCCTTCGACGGTTACCTTCCCCTGAAATGAGACGACCGGCGAGGGTGTGACCACGACTCCATCCACGTTGTTGTTGCCCACGCTCAACTTCATCGAGCCGACTACTTTGGGCCGGCCGCCGTCGAAAGAATTCACGGTGAGCTTGTAGGCCCCGGGAGTGATGCTGGCGAGTTCGAAAGTGCCGTCTGGAAGGACTTGGCCGCCACCCATTCCGAAAGGGCCAAAGCCAAAACTCATATCAACGGTGCTGCCATCGGCACGGAGCTGGACGATCATGCCGCCGCCTCCACCCCGCCGGTTGCGGTTGCCTGCGGCATCGGCTGGGGGAGCCTCGACGCCAGACACACGACCTTTGACACGATAAACGCGGACCTTGCGCATAGTCATCTGGACACCGCTGAATTCCTGGCCAGGGCCTACTTCGACGCGCTGAGCTTGGTCCATTGTTTCGACACCGGGGAAGTAGAGTTTTGGATAACCGAATTCTTCTTTGCCCTGCTGGATCGGTGCGCCACCCATGTTCATGCGCTGGACGAGCACGTAATATTTGCCGGGAGCAACGTTGGTGATGCGGAAGTCTCCTCGATCATTGGTCTGGTTGGCGCCCTGCCCCTGCAGGCGACGCTGGGCCTGAAAATACAGCGGTCGCATCAGACTGACGGAGACACCTTCCATGGGCTCACCGTCTTCATCGAGAATGCGCCCACTGACGATGCCTTGCGGGGTCATGCGGACGACTACGTCGGCTTTGTCAGAACCGGTGCTGACAATCACCTCAGAGCCAATGCCCCCGCCACGACCGCCAACATTAGAGCGGATAAAACCTGTTTTTTCACCTGAGACGCGGTATCGGCCTGGGGATACGCTCTCAAAAACAAAGGCACCGGCATTGTCTGTGGCGGCACTCAATCCACCTCGCATAGCGCCACCAAATCCTGGAGGACCGCCTTGCTGTTGCTGACTGCCGGCAGGCTGCATGGTGACCGTTGCTTTGCGGACGGGCTCGCCAGTAATGGCATTGAGGACCTTGCCCGAAACTCGCCCTGGCTTCTCGGTTGCTGTTTGCTGCGGTTGCTGTTGCTGGCCCACCAGGCCGAAAGAAATGGCAGACAAAAGTATCAGGCGCATCGGGAGAACTCTTTCTAACTATTCACTACGTTTCACAGCGAAACCGTTACTTTGGAGGACGTGGTCGACGCCGTCGGGGTTTAAGCGAGTTGCGTCATATTCAACCATCATTCCGCTCATATCCGGCCGAAGCTTGTAGCTCATCACTCCATAGACGCTCAAAAGGCGGGAAAGTCTCTCGTACTCGGCATCACCCAGGGGCTTTACCAAGTCGTATTGCAGTTCTACTCTTGTCATAACTTTAATTTTCGCTCTTTAGCTTCCACAAGATCTGCCGGACCATCCCGAGCCACATGACTGCGTCATGCTCGCGGAGTTGCATACGCCGACTGAGGCGGCGCAGCTTCTCAATGACATTGTCGGTATGAACGTAGCCGGAGAGTTGTAAAGCTTCGTAAAGCCGGGCGACGAGTTCGTCGAGCAAGCCGGCGGCAGCGAGGTCTGTGCGGGGGTTATCGCGAATCAATTCGTAAAGAGTTACGGCGACGGCTTGCCCGAGATTCATGCTGGTGGCACCTTCGACGGTTGGGATGCGGACGAGCCAGTGGCAATGCGACATGTCTTCGTTGGAAAGACCAAATTTTTCGCTGCCGAAGAGGAGCGAGACGGGGCCGTTGTGCTGCTTTACGGCCTGGGCCGCAGCTTCGAGCGGCTGGATCGTGAGGTTGACTTCGCGCTTGTGAGCGCTGGTGGTACCGATGACGAGAGTGGATTCGGCGACGGCATCGGCGAGGGTGGGGAAGTCTCGCGAGTCTTTGAGGACTTGCCCGGCGTGCGGGCCGCTGCGGGCTTCATCTGCGGCGACGCGATAGGCATCTACGAGGCGCAGATCGGGGAAGCCGAAATTGGCCATGGCGCGAGCGGCAGCGCCGATATTGAGCGGGTTGCGTGGACCGACCAGGACAACGCTTAGACTTTCCACAGCAGGTATGCCATCCCGATCATGTAAGCAGCTGTGGCCTTCCATTCCTGGTTCTTTATGTAAAGGTTGATATCGAAGTCGCCAGTGCCTTCGGATTTAGGGGGCCTTGGCCAGAGGAGCGGGACACGTTCGGCGTATTCGCGATAACGGGGGAAGATCTGGAGCAGGTGCTGCTCTTCCTGTTCGATTACCGGAAGGTAGACGAGGCCGAATACGGCGACAGTTACAGCGAGAATGATCCAGCTTTGCGCCGCGAGGGAGAGACCGAGGGCAACCAGCAGGGTGCCAAGGTAGAGCGGGTTGCGCGTCCAGGCATAAGGGCCGCCATCGGCGAGGTCTTGATTCTTTTTGAGATGACCTGCTGCCCAACCTCGAAGCGCCAAGCCGGGGAAAGCCAGCAGAGGGCCATAGAGCAGGCCCATTGAGGTGGGTGAAGCAAGCAGGCCAAAACAGATGCCGAGCAGAAAGCCGCTGGGGACGCGCATACGCATTACGAAATCGGCGTAGGGTTTTGGGAACCAGTGTTTCCTCATCAGAGTACTTCTTCCAAAGATTGCCAGACGCGGTCTACATCGAGGCGAATCATGCTGTCGGAAATTTCGTTGTCGCGCTTGTAGGTGGTTGCTGCGCCGTGGCTTCGCAGGACCCTGACCGTGGGGCCATGTGGGCCGTTGCGGGCAGGGTCTGTTGGGCCAAATAGGGCGAGGCCGGGCTTGCCGAGGAGGGCGGCCAGATGCAATGGGCCACTATCGAGACCGAGCACGGCGTGGGCGCGATGCGTTGCGTCGATCAGGCCCTCCATGCCGCTTTCATGACGCCAGAGAAATTCGCTGGCGGGGAGTTCGGCCCCGGGCATGACGTTCAGTACGAGTTGCATTTGATGTTGTTCTTTGAGGCGCTTGCCGATTTCAATGTAGCGTTCAATCGGCCATTGCTTGGACTTCCAACCAGCATAGGGCGCGGCAAGGACAAATTTGCCTGCTGGTAGTTTGCCTTCTGGAAAGCCTTTGGGGCCGAGGGAGCGTGGTGGTGCTTTGAGGCCGAGTGAGGCGACCAGATCGAGGTTACGCAGGACTACATGCTCGCTGCTCGATTCGAGCATATCCGTGTAGAGGACGCCGGCTTCGGGCTCGCGGAGTTGTTTTGAGGCAAAGCCGATGCGGCGCTCTGCACCGCTGACCAGCGCAGTGATGGCGCTCTTCCAGAGGCCCTGGAAATCGATTGCAATATCGGGCTTCCATTTGTGAAGCCACTTGGCGGCGATCCATACGCTGAGGAGGTCTCGACGGTCCAAGGGCAGCAGATGGTTGGCGAGGCCGGTGCCGGCGAGCAGGGGCATCCAACGGGGTTCCAGAACCCAGGTGATCTCGGCATTTGGCAAGGCCTGGCGGAGGCGATCCACGGCCGGCATGGCGTGCAGGATATCGCCCATTGCACCGAGACGAACGACCAGAATCCTGGTCAAAGTCTAGCGGACCTCACTTTTGCGGAGAACCAATTGTTGTAGTTCGTGACGGGCAGCGTTCTCCTGGTCTCGGAGGTCGAGTGCGCCGGGCAGGGTGCCGATTGCGACGTAGCGCACGACGGCGAGGCTGGCGGCCAGTTCAGCGCGAGCTTGGACGGTGAGGTAGGAGTCTGGCCGATCGGTGACGAGGGCGAGCAGGGGCCGGTCGAGTTTCGCGAGCACTGGGGCAAGTAGTGGATCGCAGTCGATTTGAACCGGCAAGAGGCCTTCTTCTGTGATGCGCAGGGCGCACTGATCGAGCGGGATGATTTTCTTTCGAGTGTCCAATCTTCTATTTCAGCAAGTCGAGGGCCTCTAGCGCTACTCGCTCTGGCGAAATCCTTGTCATGCAGCGGTGGTCGATTGGGC
>JBKJUN010000237.1:0-4029 GCA_046590555.1 Bryobacter sp.
GCGCATACGTGTGAGCGCTCTTAGAAGCGGAACCAGAAGCACGGTTAAAAACCACGACAATACGAGGAACAGATGGAAGGGCGTCAGAATCGTCTGAGTTGCGAGAAGACCTAGAAATACGGCGAAATAGCCGCGTGTTGCTGCTCCGGTAAACTTTCGGATCTCCTCGGCACCTGTGGTTCCGATGCCGGGATACTGTGCTGATCCGAATATCGCCACAATGGACATGGCGACGGAACCGGACGTCAGGATAAGTGCATCGCGACCGGCGAGAGCGCCCGCTACGAGCAGCGTCGATGAGGCTGCTGTGATTGCGACTAAGTCAGAAAGGAAAAACAACGCAAATGTTCGCTGCTGCTTACTTCCAAGGGTCGGCTCATCAAGGATCTTCATTATGTAGCGCTCGAGCGCCGTCTTCACAGGGTTGCTCATGTCCGAACCTTCCTGAAAAAAGAACGTGCGGCCTCAACACGCAACACAAAAAGCATATTGGCCTGTACGGCGCGCAGAATTGCTACACCTCGCTGACGTTCTGGGCTCGCGTGCTCTAGATCTCCGACAATCAGCACGCCGCCAACAGCTAATCCCCGGATAGTGGGCAGTTTCGAAGGCACAGAGTGTATCGCGGCTGTCACGTTGGTTGTTTGCACGTATCTTGTTAAACAAGTGCAATATTAGCAAATATAGCGCAAAAGAAATGGTAAAGAGTATTAGCCCCAGCGATTCCGCAACCGACTCCGTAAACATCCGCCAGGCACAGTGAGGGCGGCGGGATGGACCGTAAAACGGGCGAAACAGGAATTTCGCAATGAGTGTCTTCCATCGACGGGCGGCAAAGGGAAGAATTGGGCGTGCGGCGGCGGAGGCTTCTGCCCCGTCAGCGCACTGAAGTTAGGATTGTCCCCGCTATCCCAAACACCAACGGCGGCGGGCAATTCATGGCGACATAGCGGTTGGGATCAAGTCGGCGTAGATTTCGGCCGCCATCAGTTTCGCCCAAAACTCGTTGGATTTGCGCGCGCGAAGTTGCGGCTTCAGATTCAAGGATAGGAAGGCATAGTAAATAGCGAGAGTTAGGAACGCCATGAGCAGGAAACACTCAATGGCATTGGCGTCGTGCTTCATAACGTGATCGGCGTGCCAGCCATTGACCAGTTCATTGAACCCGTGATTTTCGATGTCCCATCGCTGGTGTCCAAACTCGACGCAGCGTTTGACGGTAGCCAGGGCGGGGGGGAGCGTGGTCACCCACACCCAATCGCTGATGAGGGTCTCGCGTTTACGATCGAGCTGGCGCTTGATAAAACGGGTCTCCAATGAGCGGATGACACGGACGGGAGTCTTCACCTCCGGCCAAGATTGCAGGTCCGGAAAATCCCACCACAGGCAATCGCGCGAGCCAAAGTTGCCATTCCCAGGCGACACGACATCGAAAAGCCCAGCGACATCTTGATACAGATTCCGGCGCTCATCCTTGAGTACCACCAGCGTGTGTTTGTTGTGGCTCAGCAAAAAGTTGAAGAAATCCGAGCGGGCGTAAAGCGCATCGGCCAGCACTAAATCGAAGGCCCGGGGATATCGGGCAATCACCCGTGCGAGCAAACGCTTTGCCGTGGCGACCTCATCTTCTCCGGCCAATTGGGGTTCGTGATCCAACGGGATCCGCAGCGGGTCGCGGCCGGCCGGCGCGCCAGTCACCAGCAACAGCGTCACTTGGCGGTGATAGTACTGAACCCGGTCTCCGGTTGGAAGATGGATCGTCCGCGACAAACATCCCGAGCAATGTTGGAGATAACTGCTATGGCTCTCGTGGCCATCCACGATAGCCAAGGAAATCCCCCGGTTATCTGGCAATGCTTTGTTGCGTTTCAGTTGTCCGTAGACTTGGTGAATCGCATCACGCAGCGTGTTTGCATCCATCTTGCCGTGGACGTTTCCCATGGTATCGGCGCTCGGCAACGGACCGCCGAGCCAATGCTTCCAGAATCGGGACTGGCCGGACATCTCCAACGCGTTCAGGCTTCCCATTCTCGTCCAAAACAGGACCGCCGCCGACTTCGCTACGGTGGCCGTGGCAATGCGCGGCTCCACTCTCCGGTCGGTAATGCCGGCGATGAGTTCAGCCGAGAACCGGAACACCTTTTCCGAGTATGCGATCAGTCGACGGAGAATGGTCAGCCCTTCCTTGCCAGGAAGCGTTCCCACTCCAGTTCGGAAACTTTCTGTAAGAGGCGTTGCAACTCCTGAAACTCGCCGACGGCTTGGCGAACCGGATCCTGCAACGCTTTGGGAATGCAGAGTTGGCGCACCTTACCGGCGTCGCTCTGCACCAGATACAGCGAAGCGTGCCCCTCGCCATTGGCGCACCGGCAGTTGGGTTTGCCGCACTTGCTGGAGCGCTCCGACAGCGTCCCATGAAGAAACCGCTCACTGGAGGCGATTTGCGCGATGCGGGAGCGGAGAGCACGCTCGGTGGTGGAAAGTTCGGCGCGGCTGAGACGGGAGGTCATGTACTGTCTTGTATTCACACTATACAAGATACACGGAGAAAGCAAGAGTGAAAACACAATGCGAATATGCCCAGCAGTTGGTCTCAGCTCAAAACAACAATGAAATCAAATGGTTGGACCGTGTAGATTTTCTGGTTACGGAATCACTGACTCTGGAGTACCTCATCCGAGGCCTCCCCGCGACCTCCGCACTCTTGCGCCCGGCGTCGCCCGGAACAAGCAGCCGCACTCGGCCAGTTCACCTGAGTACGTTGCTAGCCTCTGCCTGGGCGATCAAAACATCCGCCTCCGCCCGCAACAAAAAACCCACTGCGATCGCGTGTTCAGCAGCCTGCCTCACAGCCTCCACGTAGCCACTGTGATTCTGATAGCGCTCTTCGAGAGAAAGCCTGGGATCGCCACTTGCCGTACGTTCGGCCTTCGTCTTGGCAAACGGGATCATGCCCCCCGTGTAGGAGCAATTCTGGTCCTTGTGGAACGGCCTGTATTGCGAAAGAGGTGGGCTGCTCCTGCCGTCCGTAATATTCCAGCCGAGGTAAGTCCCGAGTGGCGCATCGTGCAAGACCGTCGGCACACCGCCCTGCTCATTGCCATCGGCGCTTACGCGCGGCACAAGCATTTTGATCACTTGTTTGATCGGCGGCGGAATCAGCGTCGGCACTCCCGATGCGTCGACCGGATCAAAGTCCGGCCCCAAATCGTAATCGAGGACAGGATTGATGAAGCCACGTTCGGGAGCGGTGGTCCGCCAGCCGGGTGCCACAACGGAGACAGGAATCGTCGGAAACCCCATCGCCTCTTTCAAAGGCTCAACGAGATTGCCGTACTGCAGCGTCGGGTAGCGACTGGGCGGAGGCGGGATCGAATCGATCACCCAATTGCGGAAGTGTACGATCAGTGCGCCGACGGTGTCTGAATGGGGAAGCGGGTTCGCCGCCAGGATGCCTGTGCCATAGTTATTGCCGGGGCAACCGGGCGGGGCCAGGAGTCCCCCCTGCAGGCTGGCATTGAAAGCAGAATTGGGAGCCGCTACCGTGGCGCCCCCATGAGTGGTGCTCGGGATGTAGTAGCGACGAACGTTCGCTGGAAGAGGGATGTCCTGATCGGCGCCCATACCAACCCACTCTGGTGTCAGCTTCAACGCCCAGACTTCGGCCGATCCAAAATGTTCAATCACCTTGGGACATGTTTCGGTCTGCGTGCAACGCGCGAGGATGCCATTCACAGGCAGGCCACGCACGGGGTCCGGCGCAGGGTCCCACCACTGCGGCCCTTCACTGCCGGCTTGATACAACTCCAGGACGCCGTCGGGCTGTGCCCAGCGAAAGTTGAGCGCGATGCGGCGGCCGGCAATGATCGGCCACAGTCCGTCATGCACCATGCGCCCCTTCTCGTCCTGATTGAAGCCAAGGTGAAGCCAGCCGCGAAGGAAATTGCCGGACTGAGAACTGCCTCGGGCAATCGAAAAACGAATGGCACCTGCCACCGGATTCGCCGTTCCAAAGTCGTCGACATACTG
>JBKJUN010000245.1:0-6508 GCA_046590555.1 Bryobacter sp.
GCCGGGCGACATCATGGGCAGAAAGGGCATGGCAGAGATTAGCGGCGGGTCGAAGGCAGAGAGGATGGCTGCTGGTTGGAGCGCGGTTGTGATGTAAGGTTTCTTAAGCTTGGCTGCGGCAAGCGGTAGTCCGAGGGCAAACAAAGAACCGAGTAGAACATCGGCTGAGCGGGCTTCTTCAAGCAGGATCCGATAGGCTTCTTCAATCGGCGGTAGAAAGATTTCCTGGACAACATAACGAGTGCCGTCGAATGTCGCCATACAGCGGCGCCGGATCTCGGCGTCGTGTTCAATCGCGCTGATGTCCGGAGGGATGGTGACAAAGCGGATGCCTTCGCTTTCCACTTTTTCCCGGTAAAAAGCGCTTGAGGCCAGACTTACCTGGTGGCCGCGTTGTTTCAGGCCGATGGCAATGGCGAGGTAGGGGTGCAGGTCACCGAAGGAACCGACAGTTGCGATCAGGAAGTGCTTTGGCATTCGTGAATGATTCCTTCAGGGGTCATAACGCGGCGGACTTCGTCAGTTGCTGTCCCCCCGAGATAGGCGACATCGAAGTAGGAGTCGCGCCAGGGGATTGCGTCTACACTTCCTTCGATGAACATGCAGTCGATCCGGTGTAGAGATTCTGCCTGGGCTCGGGCCTGATCGATCTCGTCGAGATCAGCTGCGACGCCGATGAGCTGGCCGGCCGGGAGGTCTGGCCAGTTGGAAAGAATTGGGATGATCAGGATACGCGGGTTGGGCGGCACACCTTTATTTTGGGATGATAATGAGGATGCTGCGAAGTCTATTACCGATTTTGTTGGGTACGCTTGCGTGGGCGCAATCGATCCCCCTGAGTGAATACGCTTCCCGGCGTGAACAGATTCGCACGAATCTTCCAGATAGTGTGGTGGTGCTTTGGGCCTACACGCCTGGAGTTGAGGTGCATGACCGGAATGGGTTTTTTCAGGATCCAAACTTCTTTTATCTAAGCGGCTGGCGAGAGCCGAACGGGGCGATGCTGCTGTGTTCGAGCTGTCCTGAGGGGGAGCGTGAGATCTTCTTCCTTCCAAAGCGGAATGCGCGGCGGGAGATTTACGACGGGCCGATGGTGGCGGGTGAAGATGCCGATGCTGCGCAGAAGACCGGATTTATGCGCGTGTTGCCGGCCGAGAAGCTGGAGACGCAGATTGTGAAGGCGCTAGAATCAGCTAGCCAGCTCTACACGGTTTTTGATGGACATGAAGGGGCTCTGGCCAAGATTGCACCCTTGCGGATCTTGAAGGACGCTCGCGAGGCGATTACGAATCTGAGGCTGCGCAAGAGCGCTACTGAACTTGCTTTGATGCAGAGGGCAATTGATGCCTCGATTGCCGCACACTTTGAGAGCTGGAAACTAACGAAGCCGGGGCTTTACGAATATGAATTGGCAGCGGCCATGCAGCGGACTTATTTTGCGCTGGGTTGTGAGCGCAATGCTTATGCTCCGATTGTGGGGAGTGGACCGAATAGTGTGATCCTGCATTACAACCAGAACAAGCGCCGGATGGATGGCGGCGATGTCTTGTTGATGGATGTGGGTGGTGAGTATTCCATGTATGCGGCCGATATTACGCGGTCGATTCCGGTGAATGGAAAGTGGACCGCGCGACAGAAGCAGGTTTATGAATTGGTGCTGGGGGCGCAGAATGCGGTGATTGCCGCAGCCAAACCTGGCGTCATGTTGAGTGCCTTAACCAATGTAGCCAGGGAGTACTTCAACGCTCAGGGCAAGGGGCCCAAAGACAAGCCCTGGGGGGACTATCTGCTGCACGGGGTGAGCCATCACATCGGGCTTGATGTGCATGATCCTTATGACAAGACTGTGGCGCTAGCTGAGGGCAACGTGATCACAGTGGAGCCGGGATTGTACATTGCAGAGGAGAGTCTTGGGATCCGGATTGAAGATATGATCGTGATCACCAAAGACGGGGCGAGGCTGCTCACTTCTGCATTGCCGCGTGGGGCTGATGAGGTGGAAAAGAGGATGAAGCACTGAGTTTGAGGGCCCGACAGTTCGCGATGCTAGGAGGCCTGCTCGTATTGTGCTTTGTCGTGGCGCTGGTCTTCGGCTGGTCGCGAGCGGCGGCGCAATTGGATGGACAGGCTTATGACTGGCTCTTTGCCACGAGCCAGACTCCGGGGTGGCAGGCAAAGTCCGCGTTGCTCGCGATTGATGAAGCGAGTTTGATTGACATGGGCGGGGCGAGGAATCTGCGGCAGAAGTTGGCTAATGTGTTGCCCCGGGTTTGCGCGGCCAAGCCTCTAGCGGTAGCGGTCGACTTGATGCTGTCCACTGCAGAGGATCCAAAGGTGGATGCGGCTCTTGCTGCCGCCTTTGCCAAGTGCCCAAGTGTCGTCCTGGGTGCTGACATTGTGCGGCGGGACAGCCAGTGGGAAGAACCGATTGAGGCATTCCGGAAGGTTGCCGGTGCGCTGGGGCATGTCCATGCAGATCCAGACCCGGTAAGTCGGAGGATTCCGCTGGAGAAGGCAGTGGCGGCCAAGCGGTACTGGGCGTTGGCGCTGGAGGCGTTTCGGTTGTCGAAGCAGGCTGGGCCGATTCTTGAGACGCCAGAAGACCTTGAAGTGGGTATCACCAGGATTCCGGCTTCGCGCGCTACTGCTCGCAGTGTGTATGTCAACTATGTGCCTGTCGCGATTCCGCAGGTGAGCCTGAAAGATGTTGCGAACAAGCCTGAAATGGCAATGGCGTTTAGCGGCAAAGTTGTCTTTGTCGGCTATACCGACCAGAGTGCGGCTCGAGACCGGCTGATGACGCCGATGGGTAATTTGATGACCGGCGTTGAGATCCACGCAAATCTATACGAGACCTTGCAGCAGGGCGTCTTTGTGACGGATGCGCCGGTGAGTCTGCCGGTATTGTTGACCCTGGTGGCCGTGGCCGGGGCAGGATTGATCTTTGTATTCTTGAGTGGATCGATTGCCTGGTTTGTCGCAGTGGGCTGGCTGGTGGTGATTCATGTGGTGCCGAGGTGGTTGTTCTGGAACCAGGTTTTTGTGGGGCCCTCGATGGTGTTGACCGGAGTGTGGCTGGGGACGATTGTTTCGGCCAGCTTTCACTACTTTGTGATTCGCAAGCAGTGGAAGCAGAGTGAGGCGGACAAGAGCCGGTATCAGCAGGCGATCCACTTTGTGACGCATGAAATGAAGACGCCGCTGACGGCGATTCAGGGGTCGAGCGAGATCATGAGCCGCTACAAACTGAATGAAGAGAAGCAGAAGCAGTTTGCGCAGATGATCCATTCCGAATCCAAGCGTCTGGCGAGTATGATCCAGACCTTTCTCGATGTGGAGCGCTTGGCCGAGGGCGAGATGCAGTTAAAGCAGGACGTGTTTGCCTTAAGTGCTGTGCTGCTATCGGCACTGGACCGGGCCCGGATTCTGGCTGAACGCAAAGAGATGTCGATGCAGGTGGGGGCGATTCCTATGGGTCAACTGAAGGGCGATAAAGAGTTACTCGAGTATGCGTTTTATAACTTGCTTAACAACGCGGTGAAATACTCACCGGAAGGCACGGGGATTGAGTGCAGTTGTGAGTTTGCCGACGGCAAGGTGCGGATTGCGATTCGCGACCAGGGCATGGGGATGGATGCAGCGGATCTGAAGCGGATCTTTGATCGCTTCTATCGATCCAAGCGTGCAGAGGAAAGTGGGATCAGTGGGACTGGAATCGGGCTGAGTATTGTCAACGAAATCGTGAAGCAACACGAAGGCCGGATTGATGTAAAAAGTGAAGTGGGCGTGGGGAGCGTATTTACTGTAATTCTGCCCTTTATGGCGGGTGCTCCGGTAGACTCAGAAAGAGCGAATGCCAATCAGCGCACCATTACTGCTAGTTGAAGACGACAACAGTGTCCGCCATACGCTGACGACCTTTCTCGACTTGGAGGGTTATCAGGTTGAGGCCGTGTCGAGTACTCGTGCAGCGATGGAGAAGTTGCTCAAGGGCAGTTATCCGATCGTGATCAGCGACATTTACCTCGATGAGCGCACGGGGCTTGACGTGTTGAGGGCAGCGAAGGAATCCAACGAGCAGTGCCGGGTGATTCTGATGAGTGCGAGGGGCAGCATGGAGACGGTGATGGCTGCAACGCGCGGCGGGGCCTTTGAGTATTTGGCGAAGCCTTTTGAGCTCGACGACTTGCTTCATGCGATTCAGAAGGCTGAGGCCGAGATTGAAGGGGCGGCCAGTCTGGATCGCGAGACCGATATCGATGATCTGCCCGAGACCGAGATGATCGGCAGCTCGACGAAGATGATCGAGATCTATAAGACCCTGAGCCAGGTGGCGCCTACCGACGCGAGCGTCTTGATTACCGGTGAGACCGGGACGGGCAAAGAACTTGTCGCGCGCATGATCCACACGAATTCGAAGCGGTTGATTGGGCCTTTTGTGGCTGTGGATTGCGGCAGCATTGCGTCATCGCTTCTCGAAGCCGAATTGTTCGGCGCGATGAAGGGCAGTTATACGGGTGCAGATCGTGACCGCGTTGGTGTTTTTGAGACGGCCAACAAAGGCACAGTATTTCTCGATGAGATTGGCGAGATCGATCCGCCATTCCAGTTGAAGCTCTTGCGGTTTTTGCAGGAGCGCGAGATTCGGCCTGTGGGTGCCAACCGGGCGAAGCAGGTAGACGTGCGTGTGGTGGCGGCGACGAATCGTGACTTACAGAAGATGGTGGAGGAGGGGAAGTTTCGCGAGGACTTGTGGTTCCGCTTGAATGTCGTGCGGATCCATTTGCCACCGTTGCGGGATCGGCGCTCTGATATTCCGCTGCTGTCGCATTTCTTCTTGCGGAAGTACAACGAGCGGTATGACTTGAATGCGGTGTTGACGACGAGCGGGCAGAAGTTGCTTGAAGAGCAAGCTTGGCCCGGCAATGTGCGGCAGTTGCAGCATTTGATTGAGCGGCTGGTGATTCTGGCTCCAGCGGGGCGGATTGACGGCGAGGCGGTGGGTGAGGCGCTAGCTGAATCGGCGGGCGAGGATGTTGCAGCCACCGAGAGCCTGAAGGACACTGAGCGTGAGCAGATCCTGAAGGTGCTGGAGGCGACGGGCAACAATAAGAGCCGTGCGGCGAAGGTATTGGGCATTGAGCGCAAGACCTTGTACCGTAAGCTGGAGCGCATGGGTCTGCAGTAGGCCGCTTTCTCTTTTGATTTGACATCGCACATCGACTAAGTTAGGTACTAATCAGTGAACGCTTTTCTTGCCCCAATTCTGATGGCACTTGGCTGCTTCGGTCAAGGCCGTTTGCTTAACGATTCCGAAGCCGCGTCATTATTGCTCACCCCTTAGAACAGCTTGAAATCAGTCAAGGGGATATGCTTTGCGCTTTCTCTGTGCTCGCCCGGCTCCTTAGAAGTCGCTCGAGAGCAAGTGGCTCATGCAACGTTTAGGTAGATCCAAGCAGTGAATGATTCTTAGAACGTTCTTGTGCAACACAATATGGGTGAGTGAAAATACCCACGGCTGGGTCAAATTACGCACCCAAAGGCATTACTAGCTGTTGATTTTATTCAGATTTTGAATTGGCAGTCAAAGTGCATCCTTTTGTAATAATGAGACTTCACCTTCTTTCGCTCACCGTACTCTGTTCCACTGTAGGTTTTGCTGCCGACGTTGCTGCTGGCAAGACTGCCTATGATGCAGCTTGCAAAAAGTGCCACGGTGCCGACGGAACTCCCAACCCCGCGATCGTCAAAATGATAAAAGTCGAGATGAAGCATCTTGGTTCCAAAGATGTGCAGGCCAAGAGTGATGCTGTGCTCAAGAAGGAAACTATCGAGGGAATCGGGAAGATGAAAGCTATGCCCGCCGTTAAAAAAATGTGGCGAACATTCTTGCTTTCGTCCGAACCTTGAAGCAGTAAGGAATTGAACGATGGGGAAACTAACCCAACGTTGGATATTGCCGGTCCTCTATTTGACCGACAACTGGGTCAGCCGGGCTGGCATGTTCCTGGTTTTGTCGGCGATGGTGTTGTGGATTTTCCTTACTGGGGCCAGCGCCGCTTCTGGTTATTTGGGGATATTGCAGTTTGTTGCGCTGCCCGCCGCATTCTTTGCTGGTCTCGTGTTAATTCCTTTGGGGATCAGTATGCAACGCCGTCGGGAAGCACCTGACCACCATCTGCATCTTCCCGAGAAAGTTGAACTGACTAATCCGAAGGTCATACGGTTTTTAGTTTTTGTAGCCGGCGCGACCTTCGTAAATCTGGTAGTAGGCGGGGCTCTGACGTACCAGACCGTGCATTACATGGAAAGTAATAATTTCTGTAGCACTACCTGCCATGTGATGGATCCTGAACACATTGCTTTTCAAAATGGTTCTCATGCACAGGTTAAGTCTGTCGCCATAATCATGATTGCGGGAATGGCAATTTTCACAGGTCTCAGATGCGGGCTTGAGAGCATGAGGGGGAGAAGGAATCGGGCAGCTATAGCCACCGGTCAATATTTG
>JBKJUN010000685.1:0-1206 GCA_046590555.1 Bryobacter sp.
CCTGGCCCTCGGCGCAATTGGAGGCGTCTTCGGCATCGGCTTCGGCGTCGCCGTCCAGCTCGCCTTCCCCACCCTGATCGAGCGCTACTTCCAGATGCGTCCAGACTTCTACTTCGATTGGTCCTCGGTCGCACAAGGCTTCTTCGCCGGCCTCCTCAGCACTCTCCTCTTCACGCTACCCCCACTCCTGAGCATCCGCGAAATCAAACCTAATACAATCTTCCGCCGCGACATGGCAGCAGCCAAAGGCACCTGGCGCCAGCGCCTGGCCCAATCCCGCACGGCCATCCTTTGCGGCGCGCTAATCCTCGTCGGCCTCGGTCTTCTGGCCGGCTGGCTGGCAGGCTCCAAGCTCGACGAAGCCATCCGTCTAGGCTCCTGGTTCGCCGGAGGCCTCGCAGTAAGCCTCGCCATCCTGGGAGGCTTCGCCTGGCTCCTCCTCAAGGGAATTCGTCGCCTCTCCCCACTAACGAAGGGCAGTCTCCGCCACGGCCTCGCCAATCTCTATCGCCCCGGCAATCAAGCCGAAGCGGTACTCGTAGCAATCGGCATCGGCGTAATGTTCACGCTCACGATCTACCTTGTCCAGCACTCAATCCTCACCGAGATCGCCGAAAGCGCCCCGCCCGGAATGCCCAACGTCTTCATGATCGACATCACCGACCCGATGCGCGAAGGCCTTACCAAGCTGGTGAACGAACAACCTGGAGTCGAAAAAGGCGTAGAACTCATCCCCAGCGTCGCAGCCAGACTCACACACGTCCAGGGAGTCGAAGTCTCCAAGATGGAGCTGAAAGGCTTTGCCCGCCGCTTCCTCCAAACCCGCTCCATCACCTGGAACCAGACCCAACCTAAAGGCACCAAACTCCTGCAAGGCAAATGGTTCACCGCATTGGAGACAGGCAAAGTAGCAGTCACTCAGGAGACCGCTGAAGCCCTGAAGCTCAAACCCGGAATGGTTCTCGACTGGGCCGCCGCTGGCCGCACCTTCCGCACCGAAGTCGCTACAATTTTTAGGCAAGAAAGTGTGAGAGCCGGAGCTACGCAAGAATTCATCTTGGACCCTGAAACTCTAAAAGGTCTCCCCGTAATCTACTTCGCCGGAGTCAGGGTCAAGACCGACAAAGTAGCCCAAGTCCAAGCTGCGATTTACGGCAAGTACCCAACCATCAGCATCATCAACATCGCGGACGTGCTCGACATCAT
>JBKJUN010000403.1:0-1737 GCA_046590555.1 Bryobacter sp.
GCCTTAGCTATCTTGCACGGCAGTTTAACGCCCAAGGTAAATATGGAGCCAAGTATTTCGCCGATTCAAGACCTCGAATTGCCGAAGGTATCGCTGCGATGCGAGCAATCGGCTTGGCCCAGGTTGCTGAAGTGCCTTGCTATCTCGTTCATCTTTCCTGCGAGGAGAGCCTCGAAAGTCTGAACCGGGCGCGGGGTAAGGGGCAGACGGTCTATGGCGAGACACGACCTTGCTATCTGCATTTGTCACGCGACCTGATGAAGGAGAAGGACGGTATACTTTACTCGGGTTGGCCACCGTTGAGGGAGTCCGATCAGATGGACATCCTGTGGCAGGCATTGGAAAGTGGAGTGCTTCAGACAATTGCCACCGACCACGACGGCTGGTCGAGAGAGCAGAAGAACAAGTTCAACAAGGTGGATGAGGTGCTCGCCGGCATGGCGGGACTGGAGACAATGGTTCCTCTGCTGTATTCGCAAGGAGTGCTAAAACGACGATTGAACATCAATCGCCTCGTCCAGGTCACGGCTACAAATCCGGCCCGGCTCTTTGGTCTCTACCCGCGTAAAGGAACAATCGCGATTGGTTCAGATGCGGATATTGTTGCTTTTGACCCAAGCGCAAAGAAAACAATCCGTGCTGAAGAGATGCATTCGGCATCAGACTGGGACCCATTCGAGGGTTGGAAAGTCACCGGGTGGCCACGCATTACGATTTCCAGGGGCGAGATTATCGTCAATGATGGAAAGGTATTGGGCAAACCAGGCAGAGGAAAGCTTCTCAAGCGTAAAAGATTTAGTGAAACAGATGCGCGATTGTGAGACAGGGAGTGATTTCGATCTGTGGGCCTATGCCACCAGCCATTCCCGTGCGAGACGTTGGGCCTCGGCGAGTTGGTTGGGAGCCAATTTTGGGGCTACGAGTTCGAGACCCTTTGGATCGCTGGCCTGCTGCCCATCTTGGTCTTATTCAATCATTAGCCTTGTTCGGATTTTTGGTCCAAGCTGTGTCTGTTATGCCTCAATAAGGGAGTGACAGATGTCTAAAAAGATTGAGCTAAGTGCCACCGCCAAAGGTTCAATGGGTGAAGACCAAGATTGGTGGGCGCTTGTCACCGATAATGATGGCAAGATGTACGTTGAACACGAATGGTTCCACCGCAATGCGTATAGGTTCCGGGTGGGCAACTCGGGCACGAGTAGAATTGCGATCAGTAGTTTTCTTTCAGGTGATTACAATACAAAAGCGCAGCAGAAACTTCGTCAGAAATTAGCCCATAGAATAAGAGTCGCGTGAGTAAGAGGGGCTTCTTCGGCTGGTGCATGAAGAGGAGAACCGCTGTCGCGGGACTCGCCCTTTCGGATATCGCCGGTCAGACCTGTTCGACAAGAGGCAGGCACTGATGAACGCATGGGGGGCTATTGCCTAAAGGGGATGTCCCTGCGGGCACTCGCACACCGATAACAACGGAAGACTTCCGACGGTAACTCGCTAGCCTGCCAAAGTCAAAGGTGGTTGGCGGAATTGGCACCACCGACAATGGGTGGGCTCCAGTTTCTCCCGTTCGAGAACATTTTGCTTGGATCAACAAGAAGACGATGTCGGACGCTTTTAGCAAGCAAAACGGCATCGAGCACCGGCTGACCAAGATCAAACATCCCTGGACCAATGGGCAGGTCGAACGCATGAACCGAACGATCAAAGACGCCACCGTCAAGCGCTATCACTATGACAGCC
>JBKJUN010000515.1:0-1733 GCA_046590555.1 Bryobacter sp.
ATCACTCGGCGCCCCCAGTCCAGAACGCAAAAAGGCAGGAGCGCTGCCAGCCAAAGCCATCAATTCGCGACGAGTCATAACCCACAATTCTAAGGCAAAAGCCGGCACCTTCCAGGAGACTCTATACTGAATCTTGGGGCAAGCGTCCAAGGCCCACGATTTTTTAAGTCCGAAGATGGCGTCGTGAGCATTTTGGAGGAGATCGTGCAAACTAAGACAAAGCCAATTCTGGCAACGGCGGTCAAGCCTACACTCGAACAACTCATCCTGGTTACGGAAAGCGGCTCCGTGTCGATTCCATGGGAAAAATGTTCCGAACGCCTTGCCCGTGCATCTCAAACAGAGAGGAACCACGCGGTGCTTTCTCCTTCTGGGTACGGCATACACTGGCCTTTGATTGATGAGGATCTCGCCGTCGGTCCCTTGCTTCGAGCTATTGGTTGATTCCGGAAGCTCTATTTCCCTGTGGCTAAGGGTGCTCATTTCATAAACATCCAACTGCCAAACGTTTAGGCGATCAGTTGAGGCAAATGGTCTTTGGCGGTTGATGCCTAAGATCGCTCGTTGGTAGAAGTTTCCCGAAGGCGTCAAACAGCATCCATTGAATCGAATGCCCGTAGCATTGAGGATCTGAACAAACCTCTACGCCGGGCGAACTCCATAAGCAGGGCCACCTTGCCGAGGCTACACTGTAGGCTATGTTGATTTGGCGATTGCTGTTAATCGGACTGGGTTTCGCCTTTTTCTGTTCGGCGCAGCAAAGCGAACCTGCCACGCCCGCAGAAGAAGTCCGGCATGCCGTCGAACGGTTCATGGACGCCGCCCGCAGAGGCGATAGCGCCGAATTGGCCGCTGTCTCCGTCCGCAATGCCCAACAATCGACCGCAGGTGGCACGTCCCAGTTCGCCTTGGCAGATCGGCTACCTTTGTGGAAACACCGGTCCAACTTGATACGCCGAGTCGAGGTCCTCAGCCCGAGCACAGCAATTGCGATTGGGGTCTGGAGAGACTTTGATGCCGCGCCACCTTTTGATACCGGGACATTTCACTACACGCTGATCCGTGAGGGCGGATCGTGGAAGATAATCCACGCTCACGAATCGTTCTTGCCACCGCCGCAAACCGTCTCATCGCTCGGCCAGCAGGGACTGACGGAAGGAAGCCCCGGCGAGGATGGCTGGGAGCCGCTCTTTGATGGACGCACCTTGAATGGCTGGTTGGGTACCGATCTGGGGCAAGAGATCGGGCGATCCTGGCGGATTGAGGATGGTGCCATCGTTGCGGTCGTTGGTGGGCCGCGTTCCAGCCTGCTGACTCGGCGGCAGTACCTGTTTTTCGATTTACACTTTGAGTGGATCGCAGCTCCGAAGACTAATTCTGGCGTCAAGTATCGTTTGTTTGGCTTCGACCGAATTCAGGGCGGCTCCCGGGAAGCGCTCGGCTTCGAATATCAGGTTGCCGATGATGACGGCGATCCAGGTGCCCGTATAGACCCCAGGCAAAGAAGCGGCTCGTTATATTCGGTTTCTCCAGTGGAGCGTTCTGTAGCAAAACCACTTGGGCAGTGGAATGAATCCCGGATTGTCGTCACAGCGGACGGGGTGAAGCATTGGCTAAACGGAACCTTGACCGCAACTTACGTCACGGACTTTCCGTTTGCGAGTGTGATCGTATTGCAGAATCACACAACTGCAGTGCGGTTTCGCAATATCCGAATCCGACCGCTTCACGAC
>JBKJUN010000271.1:0-12027 GCA_046590555.1 Bryobacter sp.
TGCTAGAAGCTGGTAAATCAACATTTTTCCTAAGATAAAACCGTGTCAGACTAAACCTTCAGTATAGCCGTTTGTATTAGGGACGTGGTAGTGGCAATGCTGGTTGCACAATCGACCCCCACGACACCTGAAAAACCTCAAGCTCGCCATTCAGGTCATACCCCGCCCGAATAAAGACTGGCCCGGTGCGATCCACCTCGCCCGCCGCCACCTCTCGCCCATCGCGCACAAACAAAGTATCCGCACGCAAGCGAAACCGCATCGGCCCCTCCTGTCTGGTCCTGATCTCCAGAAACGTCGTTTGCAAGTCACGTACCACTCCCGTCACCGTCAAACTCCCTCGCGGCGCAAAACTCTCAGTCACCCGCTTCACAGACCCCACCTTCCCCCTGCCCCCGAACCGCTTCTCCACATTCACCACATGAATCATCCGCGCAAAACAGGTCGCCACTACCCCTTGCCGCTCAGTCACCAACTCCAGTAAATCCCCAGCTTTCAGATCTTTGACGTAAAGCCGCTGCCTCTCCCGGTCAATATAAGTTCGCCCGTCCACACTGCACACCACCGTCTCCCCACTCTCCAGCACCACGTCCAACTTCCCCCCAACCACTCCAGCCAGCCGCCCCTCCAAAATCCCCGTTGGAACCCCCGGCCGCAGTTGCCCCAAAAGCCCACCCGTGAGCCACACACACACCACCAGTACTTTTTGATACCGCCTCATCGCTGACTCAAAGTATAATCTTGGGTTGCGTCCCACCCAATTAATACCTGTATTACAAGCAGGTGAATGGCTCCTCCATTCCGGCATCCAGTCACCCGACGGTGGCGTCTCTCGCTACCGCCTCACCGACTCAGGCCAGAACCTCCCGGCCTCCACCGAAATCACCGGCTACGCCGTCTCCGGCTTCTGCTACCTCTTCGAAGAAACGGGAGACGAACGCTTCCTTGCCGCAGCCCGCCTCTCAGCCGACTACTTAACCCACAAAGTCTGGGACCCCGAATCCCGCTCCATGCCCTTCGAGCTGGGCCCCTCTGGCCGCTACAGCTATTTCTTCGATTGCGGCATCATCGCCCGCTCCCTACTCTGGATCTACCGCATTACCGGCGACGAGATCTACCTCACCCGCGCCCGCGACATTGGCAGCGCCATGCAGCGCGACTTCGCCTCCCTCACCGCCTTCCACCCCATCGTTCTCCTCCCCTGCAAAAGCCCTGCCGAATACGAAAGCTGGTGGAGCAAGATGCCGGGGGCATTCCAGCTCAAAGCAGCCCTCGCCTGGCGCGACCTCGGCGAAACCCTCAGTGACCAAGCCTTCCTCGACCTCTACGATAAAGTCCTTAACTTCTCCCTCGAACACTACGCAGAAACCCTCGACAACGAAACTGTAGAAGTGAATAAGATGGATCGCCTCCATGCCTGGGCTTACTTCCTCGAAGGCCTCCAGCCCGTTGCAGACCGCACCCCCATTCAGTACCTCATCAAGAGCGCCCTCGCCCACGGCGAAGCCCTCCGCGAGAAACTCGCCCCTCAATTTCTGCGCAGCGACGTATGCGCCCAACTACTCCGCATCAAGCTCCTCGCCGGAGGCCAACCCTCCGAAGGCGAACTCATCCGCATCGAAGCATTCCAATACCAGTCCGCCGACCTAACTTTAAACGGCGGCTTCGGCTTCGGTAGACGCAACGAAGAACTCACGCCTCACGTCAACCCCGTATCCACGGTCTTCTGTATGCAGGCCCTGAGCTACGCAGCCAAGAATGGACCAGACAATGTCGACTGGCGAAAACTCATCTAGGATCAAGCTCGCCATCGCCTCCTGCTCTCGCGATCTAATCGATCAATTCGTCGAAGAAGTGCAGAAGATGGGGGGCATCGATCTCCCCGTTTATATCGTTGCTGAGTTCAAACCCACCGTGCCGTGCCACTGGATTCCCTGGCATCCTTTCGAGCCTCTGGAAATCAACCGTGAGCGCATCCTCTGGCATATCCAGAGCAAGTCCATCCGCTTTAACTGCATCCTCCTCCAACCCAAACAGCCCTATTGGGATATGCGCTGGCTCGCGCTCAAACTCGCACCGGCAAGAGTCTATTTCTTCAACGAAAATTACGGCCACTTCTCCCTTCACCCCCGCGGAATCCCGCAAATGTTTCGTCACCTCTTCTGGCGCACCAAAAACTTCCTCCGCTACCAGTCCAGCCCAGGCGGCCGTCTCTATACCTGGCTCTGGCGTATCAAACATCCATTCGCACTAGAGCGCCCCTTCTACTTCCACTTTGCCAATCGTCGTCAGGCTCTGCCAACCCAACCCCTGCGATCAGAACCCATCCCAACACTCACCCACGGCATCACCGTAGTCATCCCCTCCCGTGAAGGCCGCGAACTCCTGAATCAACTGATCCCCCAAATCCACCCAGGCCTCGTCAAGCAAATCATCGTCGTCGACAACGGCTCCTCAGACTCGACACACGAATTCGCCAGCGACTTCATCAAAGTCATCACAGTAGATCACCCCCTCTCCTTCGCCGCAGCCGTCAATATGGGCATCCGCGCCTCCCGCACCACCCACACCTGCCTCCTCAACAACGACATGGTGCTCGAGCCTAACTTCTTCGAAGCCCTAAACGAAGCTTTCGACAAAATCCCCAATCTCTTCAGTGCCACGGCCCAAATCTTTTTCCCTGAAAACAAACGCCGTGAAGAGACCGGCAAGGCCGCCTACAAACCCACCGCCCCCCGCGACTTCCCCCTCCGCTGCGAAACTCCTGTCGACGGCGAAAACTACACGCCAGTACTCTACGGCTCCGGCGGCTGTACCCTCTACGACACAGCCAAACTCCTCACCATCGGCTGCTTCAAAGAAAGCTTCCGCCCCGCCTATGTTGAAGATCTCGACACCGGCTGGCGCGGCTGGCAACAAGGCTGGCCCACCGTGTTCGTCTCAGGTGCAAGAGTCATCCACCACCACCGCGCCACCACCGCCCGCTTCATCGCAGCTTCTTCGATCGAACTGGCCATCGAGCAAAACTACCTCCGCTGGATCCTCTCAAGCGTAGCCACTCCTGAGGTCTTCACCCGCCTCTGGAAGCACGCCGTGCGCCGCATCAATCTCCTCGCTGCCGTCCCCGAACCCGCTCCCATCGCTACCTTCGCCCTCCGCTACGCCGCCTTCGACAAACCCTATTTCCACTGGGATCGCCCCGCCGCTCCCAAGTTCCCCGAATCCCAAATCCTCGCCCTCGGCAATGGCGGCCTCGCCTGTTTCCCCGGCCAGCAGGCTGCAACAGACAAACCCCGCCTCCTCATCGCCACATCCTACATGCCTTTACCCCTCTCGCACGGTGGCGCGGTCCGCATATTTAACCTCATGCGAGAGGCCGCCAAAGACTACTCGCTCATCCTCATGAGCTTCGTCGACGACTTCCAAACCCCAGCCCTAGAGCTTTCTCAGCTATGCGTAGAAATCATCGAAGTCAAGCGAGAAGGCACTCACTACCGGCGCAATACAAACAACCCCAAAGTCGTCGAAGAATTCCGCAGCGAAACCTTCGAAGCCGCCATTGGCTGGGTCAACCGTCGCTGGCAACCACAAATCGCCCAGCTTGAATTCACTCAGATGGCGCAATATGCCAGCGCCTGCAAGCCCGCCAAAACCATCCTCGTCGAGCACGACATCACCCTAGATCTCTACGGCCAACTCCTCAAAGACAAAGACGATTTCGACATGAGACTCGATCTCACCCGCTGGCAAGCTTTCGAGCGCGCCGCATGGCGCGAAGTAGATTGTGTCGCCGTCATGAGCGATCGCGATAAAGCCCTCATCGAGCAATCCAAGCGCGTGGAAGTGATCGAAAACGGAGTCGATCTCACCCGCTTCAACCCCAGCCCCAACCCGCCAGAAAAAGGCCGACTCCTCTTCATCGGCAGCCTCGCCCACCTGCCCAATCTGATGGCCCTCGCATGGTTCCTTAAAAACGTCTGGCCCAGACTCAAAGACGTAAAGCTCCACATCATCGCCGGCAGCAACCCCGCCTACTACATCGACTTCTACAAAGAGCGCGTTGAAGTCAACCTCAACCAACCAAACATCGAACTCGAGGCCTTCGTCGAAGATGTACGCCCCGCCTACCAGCGAGCCGAAATCGTAATTGCCCCGCTGCTCGCCAGCGCCGGAACCAACATCAAGATCATGGAAGCCATGGCCTGCGGCAAAGCAATCGTAGCCACCCCCAGCGGCGTCAACGGCTTGCAACTAGAGCCCGGCAAAGACTACCTGCTAGCCGCAACCGCAACCAACTTCGCCGCCTGCATTGATCAACTCCAAACCAGCCCCACCTTGCGCCAGACGCTCGAACAACACGCAAGAATATCCGCCGAAATCCGCTACAGTTGGGCCACCATCGGTCGCAAGCAGCACGACCTTTACAAGAGCCTCTAGCCTGAAGAATCTACGCCGGCACGGATTGTTGATTGCATCCTTCCATCTAGTCCAACCATGCCACTTAGCGCAGCTGAGTAGTCGTTCGACTATGCCTCAACAGTTGCCCGAATTACTTCTCCAGTAGAATCGAGAACCGGGGTCAAAACCAGGCGCTCCTTCAAGCAGATTTCCCAGTAAAGCAAACCCAAATGATATCCGTGGCCTTCCAGTCCAGGCCAGGCTTCTCATCTTTTTTCTAATTTGCCTTCTCCCTATTGCCGCTTGCCCTAACCCTTCCCGTGCCTGAATCACTCTGATCTCGGCCTAACAGCAACTGAGCGCAATGGCTGCGCTCTCCGTTGCCCCGCCCGCGCCCGCAAGGCCATCGATGCCTCCGCCCAATCCTGCTCGGCACCACCTTCGCCACCGCCACGCTTCTCCCAGATTTCATGCGCAAGACTCGCAACCTCAGCCCTTCCAAACTGCTCAACACCTTCTCGCGTTCGGTACTTACTAAACTCAAGCGCTTTGCGTGAATGTTCGAGCGCCATTCGTGATCGTTCTTGTCCCGTCGCATGGTCTCCCATCTCATGCGCAAAAGCTGCGCTGAGATGTGTATGCGCCGCTAAATCATGCAACTCTGCCGCCTGCTGATGATGCTCACTCTGATCTCCGTCGTTATGGCGCGTCGACATTTCGGAATTCCCTTCTGTTACCCGTTGCCTCAAGAGCCAACCCATAGGCTCGATCCGAATGAGCCACTGCGTACTCTTCCTCCTCGTACTCTTCCTCCTCAATATCCTCAAGCTCTGCGGCAAGTCGGTGGCGCTCCGCTGCCTTTTCATGTTGTTCAGCCGCATCTCGGTGGAGTTGGTGCATGGCAAATTTCGGAGCAAGAATTGGGCCAACTCATCTTTGCGCCAGATCGCCAGGTCCAGGATCAATATCCCTGACCAATCAAGGTCAACTGACCAAATTCCGTCATGAACCGAAGTCCCGATTTCCTTCCCCTTCAATCAATCGTTAATTGGCATCACGAATGCTCTTTAACTCATCGTGAAAACCTCAAATCAAATCGCAGCTTCCGAGCTGCAACTCACTACCAACGCCACCGAGATCCAAAGCTACGGCACTGTAGCCACTCGCCCGATCTCGCTCGACAACAAAGTCCGTCTCGCCGGCTCCATCAGTCTCAACGCGATCCTCGCCGACACGATGACCCTGCGCGATCTGTACAAGAAGCACCATTGGCAGGTATCGGGCCCCACCTTCTACCAGCTTCATCTCCTCTATGACAAACATTACGGCGAACAGGCTGAGTTGGTGGATACCATCGCCGAGCGGATCCAGACCCTCGGCGGAGTCTCCATCGCCATGGCCGCAGACGTAGCCGAAACCACTCGTATCGCCCGTCCACCCAAAGGCCGCGAAGACGCTACTGTTCAGCTCTTCCGCCTCCTCCAGGCGCACGAGCTCATCATCCACGAAAGCCGCAAAGCCGCTCACGCCGCAGCCGATGCAGGCGACGACGGCACCAACGACTTGCTCGTAAGTGACGTCCTGCGTCTCAACGAATTCCAGGTCTGGTTTATCTCAGAACAACTCGCCGGTTCCGGCCTCGCCGACAGCGACAAAGAAACAGCGACAGCCCTCAAACAATCAAAGTCCTGATCTCTGTCATTTTACGGGGGTGCCATCTCGACCCACACCCCCATCCATCTCGCCTGCTATATGATGAGGCAATGTTCCCGCGCCGCTGCCTCAAATTTGCTCTAGCCCTCTGCACCACATTCCAGATCTTCGCCCAAGCCCCACCAGCACGTCCTCCCCAGCGGGGCCAAAGACTCCCAGACCCAATCGTGATCGACGACCACGTCGGCTTTGAATCCATCTTCGACGGCACTCTCAAAAACTGGGACGGCAACCCCGACATCTGGCGTGCCGCAGACAACTCCATCATCGGCGAAACCACCAAAGAGAACCCGCTCAAGCTGAACACCTTCCTCATCTACCGTGGCGACAAACCCAAAGACTTCGAACTCAAACTTGAATTCCGCATGAACAACACCAACAGCGGCGTCCAGTACCGCAGCGTCGAACTCCCCGACGTCGGCAAGTGGGTCCTCAAGGGCTACCAGGCTGACATGGATTTCGTCAATACCCACACCGGCATGCTTTATGAAGAACGCGGCCGTGGCATCATGGCTCAACGCGGCCAGCTAACCCTGGCCGAACCCGGCAAGCATTCCCGTGTCATCGGCAACTTGGCCGACGGCAACCACCTCAAGGGCTACATCAACATCAACGGGTGGAACCAATTCCACATCATCGCCCGCGGCAACGTCCTTACCCACATCCTCAACGGCCACATCACAGCCATGATGATCGACGACGACCCCGAAAAGCGCAGCCTCGAAGGCCTCCTCGGCCTCCAGATCCATGTCGGCCCTCCCATGAAGGTCGAGTTCAAAAACATCTACATCAAGAAATACTAAGCCATCTCTCGAGCATGGAAACGATGAGCACGCCAGCAGTCGATCTTGACCAGGAACAATGCGGATAATTTAGAGCAGTTCGACTCCGCCGTGCTCAAGCCAGGCGGCACAATCGGGAGTCAACTCGCGTTTGACGGCGGCTTCGCAACGGGCCAGCTCTTCGTCGGTGAGTACGCCCTGCCAATTGCCGTTGGTGCCCTTGTTCATGAACGTGTTGCGGCCGTCTCGCCAGAGGGTGGTGGCTTCAGGCATGATTGCGTCGAAATTCTCCTTCATGCCTTTGAAGGTAATGCGCTCCAGGATGCCTGGAAGCAGTGCTTCGTCGATCTCGATTCCCACGTGCTTGGCGATACGGCGGACCTGGCCTTCGGGATCACGCAGCAAATCGGTGAAGTGAACGAGGAGAATGTTTTCGAGGTGGCGGTAGTCCCACCATGTCTGAACGTGATGGAGGTGTGACCAGTAGGGGTAGCCGGAACTTTCCCATTCGAAGGCGCTTTTTTCAATCCAGACTTTGAACATGTCGTGCAGGTCCGTGAATTCGGTTTGAAACTCTTTGCCAACGGCGGCGGCGCTTTCACGGAACATGCCCTTGGCTTGTTCTGAGTAGCTGGAGTGGTGATTCCAAATTGACATAAAGACATCGCGCACGTCGCGGCCGACGATGACGTAGCGGGCGGTGTCGAAGTAGGGCAGACCGTCAAGGGCGAGGTGGGTCTTGATGAAGCGGCGGTGGGTTTGGGCCTCGAGGGCTTCGGCGATTTTTTCCAGAGGCGGAAGGGCCATATCGAGCCACGGCGACATAGCGCTCACTGGCGCGGGGAAGGCTCCGTCCTGGAAAACCAGGTTCGCCATAATGGTTTGCATCCAGGTGGTGCCCGTCTTGTATGACGTGGAAATGATGATGTCGCCGGGGCGATGGTTATAAACACGCCAGCGGGTGCTATCGATCGCCGGGTGTTTCGTATATTCATGTAACTTCTTGGGTAGCTCGATGCTCATTGAAATCTCCTTGTTATAGTTCCTGGCCAGTAGCTAACCAAAGGGCACATTCCGGCCCCAATTCGGCGATGGCTTTGGCTTCATATTCGGCCGATTCGACGGCGGTGAGAGTTTCGCGCCAACGCCCGTTGGTGCCTTTGTGGATGAAGGTTTTGGGGCCGCCGATCCATGCGGCTCCAGCGGCAGGGACTATCTTTTCTCCGTGCTCCTTCATCCATTCAAATGAACAGTGCTCGAGGATGATGTCCCAGTTGGACTCGTCGATCGGGATGTCCAGGAATTTTGCGATGCGGCGGATTTCGCCTGGCATATCGCGCTTCAAATTATCGAAGTGGACCATCATGATGTTCGGAAGATTTCGGATCTCCCACCAGCTCCGTACGTTTTCCCAGAACGACCAGTACGGGAAGCCGTCTTTAGCGAACCAGGTTTTCCAGTATTCATGAATGTCCGCCGAAGGAGGATCGAGCGGTGGCCCAACGAGGCCGGGAGTCTTGTTCAGCAGATCGTACATGAGCTCACTGGCCATGGAATGGTGGTTGTAGAGGCTCCACAAAACGTCACGGCCGTCGCGACCGATGTAGAGGTATTTAGCCTTTGGCGAATAGACAAGAGCTTCGACCGGGAGGTGTGTCTTGACGAAGCGACGGTGAGTCTGTGCATCCATGGCTTCGTTTTTTACTTCGTTGGGGGCGGCCCTGAAATCGAGCCAGGGGGACATCGCCTGAGTGTCCTGCTCGGTGTCACCGTTGAACAACAACTGCGAGACGATCTGCTGCATCCAGGTGGTGCCGGACTTGGCATAGGTGGAGATGATGATGTCGTCATCCCGAAATTTGAAATCGTTCCAGACGGTGGAGTTGATGTGGTGGTTATGCATCTCCTTCGTCTTCTTTGGCCAGTTCACTTCCATTGCGCATCTCCCATTGCTGTCTATGTTTGAAATTTTAGCTGCCTGCGTTCGATCGTTTTCAAGAGGACGTCCTGTCGCAGTATAGAGCCCATTCATTAGAGCACCGTTGGGGCGATGCGGCAAGCAGGCAATTGCGATAGCGTTGGACGGGAGTATTGGCAATGACAGAACTTTACGCAGCAACGGTGGAGGAGGTGACTTTTCCGACTCAGGACGGTGGAGTAGTACATGCTGATGCATACGGCGGGGGAGATCGTGGACTCGTGCTGGCGCACGGAATGCGGTTTGATAAGGCCAGTTGGAAGATACAAGCAATCGAGTTAGCCCATTCGGGATTTCGCGTAGTTGCCATCGATTTCCGTGGTTACGGGAATTCGTATGGTGGATCCAAGTCCCAGTCTCCGCGCGACGAGATGTATCTCGATGTTTTGGCGGCTGTCGATTATTTGCGTGGGCAGGGGGCCAAGAGCGTTGCGGTGATTGGGGCGAGCATGGGGGGAGGCGCTTCGGCGAAGGCTGCCGTAATTGGGGCACTTGGCTCCATGAACCACTTGATTTTGCTTGCTCCTGTTTCGATTGAACATCCCGAGGAGATTCGATGTCCGAAGCTGTATGTGACGGCCGAGAGGGATTCGATTGCGACGCAAGTGAAGGAGCAGTACGAGCGGGCGATTGAGCCGAAGCAGTTGCTGGTTCTCGAAGGGGATGCTCATGCGCAGTTTCTATTTGCGACTAATCAAAGCGAACGGCTGATGCAGGAGATCATCCTGTATTTGCGTTAGTTAGTAAATGCTTAGATCGCGGCTGCTCACAACGGGCCCTTTGTAAGTGCGGCCGATTTCCTTTTCTAGATCCACGCCTTCGCGAGGGCCGAAGTAGAGCTGGTGGTAGAGCACGAGCAATTTGGGTTTTGATTTGGCGGCCAGTGCGGCGAGTTGGGTTGTGGAGGTGTGCGAACTGGAGTGGTACTTGCCGCGAACCGGTCCGAAGACGCGGTCGAAGCGATCCGCCGAGTAGACCTCGTGCACCAGGACGTCGCACTCATTGCAGGCTTCGGCGATTGCGTCGCTGGGGGTTGTATCACCCGAGATGACAATGGAGCGACCGGAGGCAACGATTTTGTAGGCGAAGGCGTGAGCCCAGGATCCATGCTGCACTGGAATGGCGCTGATGGTGACGTTCAGGTCGCGGTAGATGATTCCGGCTTCAGAAATCTCGTGGACGTTTACGGTCAATCCGCGCGGGCTGAGGTGTTCGACGCCTTCAGTGCGGGTCTTGATGTCGTCGGCGAAGGCTAGCTTGAGGTGGGCAGTCATCGCGGAGATTCCTTCGGGTCCGTAGACTTCGAGCGGTACTGAACGGCCCACGACCCAAGGGCTAAAGATCAAGTCGGGATAGCCGAGTGTATGGTCGGAGTGAAGATGTGTAATGAAAAGCCGGGTTAGATTTCTTGCGTCGAGTGCTTCGAGACTGAATTTTTCAGCAGCGGCCTGGGCGCGGCGAACGAGGCCCGGGCCGGCATCGAACAGATAGGCCTGGCCATTGACGACTATTGCAACGCAAGGGCCTGAGACGGAAGGATCGACGACCGGTGTTCCCGAGCCGAGAATGACTACTTTTGCGGGTTCCGCCGATTGTGCAGCGCGCACCAGCAATAGCAACGCGGCAAACCTCAAGAGAAATTTTAGCGGCACGGGTGCACCTTTCGGCGCAAGTCTATCAGGAGCAGCGTGTAAGATGTTCGAAGCCACACTGGCCAAGGAGATCTATAATGCAAAGTCCGTCTGCCTTCGATGGTCCAGACCCTGGCCGCTGGAAGTCTTTGGCAGTGATCCTCGCTGCGGCGTTTCTAGTGGCGCTCGACTTCTTTGTTGTGAATGTTTCGATCCCATCGATCCGGGCCAGTCTCAATGCGACGTTTGCCGAGGTGCAACTGGTGATCGCCGTCTATGGGCTTACCTATTCGGTGTTACTCATCTCGGGGGGAAGACTGGGGGATATTTTTGGACGCAAGCGAATGTTCATGTGGGGTGTGAGTGCATTTACGGTTGCATCAATGTTGTGCGGGCTGGCAACTTCGCCGGCATTTCTCATTGCGGCGCGTGCGCTTCAAGGCATTTCCGGGGCGCTTCTATTCCCGCAGGTGTTGTCGATCATGCAGTTGACGTTCCCGCAAAACGAGCGGGCGAAGGCGTTTGGCTTGTTTGGAACCGTGATTGGCACCTCTTCGTTTTCGGGAAATGTACTAGGCGGCCTCTTGGTAAGCGCAAACTTGTTCGATCTGAGTTGGCGGCCAATTTTCCTGATCAATCTTCCGGTGGGAATTGCGACGGTGATTGCGGCGGCAAAGTTTGTCAGAGAGTCCAGTTCACCCAAAGCACGTCAGCTCGATCTTGGTGGTGTCGCGATCATGACAACGGCGCTCATGTTATTGCTTTATCCGATGATTCAGGGACGCGAGGCTGGGTGGCCGGTTTGGGCTTTTGTGTGTTTGGCTGCATTTGTCCCAATGATGTGGCTGTTTGTGCAATATGAGAAGCGAGTCAGTGCGCGTGGGGGATCGCCGCTGGTTGAACTGGACCTGTTTGAGGACAAGGCGTTCGTGACCGGGTTAATTAGCGGCATGTGTTTCTTTAGCGGAGCGGCTGCGTTCTTCTTGATTTCGACGGTCTTTCTGCAGAACGGGCTCGGCTATTCGCCAAGGGAGGCGGGGTTGACGTTTGCTTGGTTCGCCATTGCATTTCTCGGCAGCTCGCTGGCTTCGGTGAGAATTCAGCCGAAAATTGGGAGCAGGATTATCAATCTTGGAGCGGCCTTGATGATAATCGGGCTGGCGTCGTTGCTGTTATTGACTGCCTCGCGAGGGGCGCTGCTTGGCGGTCTGGATCTGGCACCAGTGCTCTTGGTGTACGGCACCGGGCAGGGCTTTGTTATGCCGACGTTGATCAGCACGATACTGATCAACATCAAAGATCACGATGCGGGGTCGGCTTCGGGCGTGTTGAGTACGGTTCAGCAAGCTTCGTTTGCAACCGGGGTGGCGGTGATCGGTACTGTGTTCTTTGGCGTGCTTGGCACCGAAACCTCGCCTGAGGCTTTTGTTCGCGCCTTGCGTCTTGCCTTCTCGGTGAATCTCGGTTTGCTGCTGGTTACCTTTACCCTGATCTTTCGCATTCCGCAATTTCCAGCGCGCACGGC
>JBKJUN010000528.1:0-2328 GCA_046590555.1 Bryobacter sp.
AACCCAATAACGAAAAACTCTTCGCCCAAATGGAGCGCATCCTCAAACTCGGAGCCGCCCAGGAACGCCGCGCCGACAAAGCCCTCAAAGAACTCACAAAACTCCAGCGGGATCGAATCCTCGCCATGGACATCCACACCGAGTTCTACCTGCTCGACAAAAAGATGGACATCCCAGCCACCTTTCCCATGTTCGAGGTCCGCAAATCAGACCTCACTAAAACCAGCGTTGGCATACTAGCTATCCGTTTGTTGGCCCTGCTTCCAGAAGCCCGCGAAATCATGGACAAACATCGCGAAGCCAAGCTAGCTGCCTAACCACCATCAACAAACCCGGTCCCAACAGACCACAGATCTTTCACAATTGAATATTTCCCAAGGCCCATTAACTCCACAGCCAGATCTAGACTTTTAGCTTCAAACCTAGCTGAGTTGCTTTTGTAACTCGAGGTCAATTGCCGACAGAAACTCTTCCGTTGTCAGATAAGGATGATCCGGGCGAATCAGAATCGCCAGGTCCTTGGTCATGCGGCCAGACTCCACTACATCGACGCAAACCTTCTCCAGCGCCATCGCAAAGTCCACCACATCCTGCGTGCCATCCATCCGGCCGCGATACTGAAGCCCGCGAGTCCAGGCATAGATCGATGCAATCGGATTGGTCGAAGTCGGCTTGCCCTGCTGGTGCATCCGGTAGTGGCGTGTCACCGTACCGTGTGCCGCTTCCGATTCCACCGTCTTGCCATCAGGCGACATCAACACTGAAGTCATCAGCCCAAGCGAACCATATCCCTGCGCAACCGTATCGGACTGCACGTCGCCATCGTAGTTCTTGCAGGCCCATAGATAACCGCCAGACCACTTCAAGTTCGATGCCACCATGTCGTCGATCAGTCGGTGCTCATAAGTGAGACCCTTAGCCTCAAACGCTGCCTTGAACTCTGCCTGAAAAATCTCCTCAAACAGATTCTTGAAACGTCCGTCGTACGCCTTTAAAATCGTGTTCTTGGTCGAGAGATACACAGGATACTCGCGACCCAATCCATAGTTAAAACAGGCGCGAGCAAAACCGGCGATCGAGCTATCCAGGTTGAACATCCCAAGCGCGATCCCGGCGCTCGGGGCCTTGATGATCTCGCGTTCAATCGGCGCGCTGCCGTCGTCGGGAGTAAACGTCAGCTTGAGCGTACCGGCGCTGGGAAACAAAAAGTCCTGCGCGCGATACTGATCGCCAAATCCATGACGGGCAACCACCACGGGTTTATCCCAATGGCCCACAAGGCGCGGCACATTCTTGCAAATGATCGGCTCGCGGAAAATCGTGCCGTCCAGGATGTTGCGAATCGTCCCGTTCGGGCTGCGCCACATCTGCTTCAGGCCAAACTCCTTCACCCGCGCCTCATCCGGCGTAATCGTCGCGCACTTTACCGCCACTCCATACTCGCGTGCGGCATGGGCCGAATCGATCGTGATCTGGTCATTGGTCTCATCGCGTTTCTGCACCGAGAGATCGTAATATTTCAGATCGATGTCGAGATAGGGAAGAATCAAGCGCTCCCGAATCGACTGCCAAATGATGCGTGTCATCTCATCGCCGTCCATCTCGACGACGGGGTTCATTACTTTGATTTTTGCCATGGGGTAAAAGGGCTCCGAGCCTTGTGTAATTTTCGATTGTCTCTCAATTGCAATTTTCTTGCTGAGTCATCCGGTTCACGCGCCAGCGATTTTTATTTTTGCCCTGTTTTCAACAAGTTCCGGTTCACCTTCAAAAAAGCCTGCACAACCCATCTTCTATCTTCAATCCGGTGAGAGTGAAAGGCTCCGCCACGCGGCCAAGCCTCTCGGCGACGCTTGCATTTAATTTCGCCTTTCGGTTTTGAGGTCTCCTCATGATTCAGCCCAGTGCCCCGTCGTTCCCTCGTCCGGCTTCCATCCAGCCAGCGGGAGCGGCAACTCTTGATGTTTGTACAATGATTTCCAATCCCGTCCGGTATGCCTCGCGCTACTGCTTGTTTGAAGGCTTCAAAGCGCAGAATGAAAGCACCCACATTCGCCATTGGACTGTGGAAGTCGCCTACGGCAATCGCCCCTTTGCCGTTACCGATCCAACCAACCCGCGCCACCTCCAGGTCCGCACAACCAGTGAACTCTGGCACAAGGAAAACGCGCTCAACCTCCTCTTCGCCCACGTCCTGCGTCACAACCCCGATGCTGAATATTTCGCCTGGGTAGATGCCGACGTTACCTTTGCCCGCCCCGATTGGGCTTACGAGACGATCCAGCAACTCCAGCACTACCAGGTTGTTCAGATGTTCAGCCATGCCCT
>JBKJUN010000298.1:0-1791 GCA_046590555.1 Bryobacter sp.
CCGCCGCCACTGCCACCTTGGTTGCAAGGGCCGCAAGTACATTCATTTATACAAATTCGGCAAACCCGGCAAACCCGGCAAATACGGCAAATACGGCAATTGAATACAGGCCTGCACTCGTTAATTCCACATCCCAAATCGTCGAACGCACCAAGATGGGCATTGACTTTGTGAAATGCTTGAATTTCTTCGGAAGTTAACGCTTCAGGGGTGGCTGTGAAACCTTTTAATTGGTTCTCCAACTCGGTAATTCGAGCTTCGAGTTTCTTGACTGTTGGATCATCGGGCATCTGAACTCCTTCTCACGACTTGGTCGCGCGACCTGAGTATATTCCTAACAAGTCAGTTATTCAAGGATGAAATTCCAAATGTGGAATTTTATGAGGCTCGTGTGAGTTAGCAGGACACGAAGCCGATCGTCAGGATAGATCGCAATAGCGCGGGAGGGGCCAGGCAGGATGCGCGACCGCATAGCTCACCAGTAGCGACGAGACGTTGAGACTCCTTTGGATAGCCTCTTTCCAAGCCCATCAGGGTAAAGGGACAGACCCTTAGATTTGGTATCAGCCTGTTTGAATTCGTTGGTGGGAGCTACGGCTCCACAATCAAGAAAGGGAGAACTGAAGCCTACCCGACCTCGATCATTGAGAAATCAGAATGTACTAATATTTTGTGGGACTCGATGTCCATAAGCAAGTCATTGCCTACTGCATCAAAGCAGCCGATGGCACGATGCTTTAGTGAAGGAAGTATTAAGGCACGTCGATTTGACATAGACGAATGGGCGCGAAGCATCCCCGGACCCTGGCGCGGCGGCTTAGAGGCAACGATGTTCAGCCACTGGATCTATCGTCGATTGGCACCTGACGCCGCACGTCTGGAGTTGGCAACCCGGCCCGCATGAAGGCCATCTGCGCGGGCAAGAAGAAGAGCGACAAGCTCGATGCGCGCACCCTGGCCGACCTGCTTCGTTGCGACATGTTTCCAGTGGCCTATGTAATGCCGCCAGAGCTGGAAGGGCTTCGTCGACAACTCCGCTTCCGTCGCCTGGTGGTTCAAGAGACGACTGTTTTCAAGAACCGAACTGCATCTCTTCTGATGGAAACAGGCATCGAGTACGAGGCACGGCGACTGCATGGGAAACGCTATTTCCAGCGGCTGCTCACCGGCAATGAGTTCATTGATAGCGAACTGCGTCCGCTGCTCGAGCACAGCCGCACGCAAATCGAATCGCTGGAAGGCATCAAGGACCGGATCCTGGGCACACTATCCTGGGCACCTTAACACGACATCCCCAACTCAAGCAGCGAGTTCTGGCTCTCAGTGCGATTCCGGGCGTGGGTCCGGTGACTGCTTTGACTTGGGCTCTTGAAGTGGCCGAGCCACAACGTTTCTCGTCGATCAAGAAGGCGGTCAGCTATGCCGGGCGCTGCTCCGCGCTACGGGAGTCGGCCGGACGTATGCAGCGCGGGCCACTATCCAAACATCGGAATCAGCATCTGCAATCCGCGCTGATCGAAGCGGCTGAGATAGCGCCAATTTGGAACCCCACATTGCGAGACGTCCATGAGAAGGCCAAGCAGAAAGGCAATGCCAATGAAGCCACCATTGCGGTGGCGCGCAAATTGGTGGCCTACCTCCTGGCAGCAGACCGCGCATTCCATACAACTGGGGATAGCGCCGGCAAACCGGACGGCGTTTGTTCTGGCATGCCAGATCTATCCAAGTGATTTTCTTCGCTGGTGAAGCGCAAGCGGGCTCTGCTGGCGAGCAACCCGCCCAGGAATAGCC
>JBKJUN010000824.1:0-2817 GCA_046590555.1 Bryobacter sp.
TGCCAGTTGCTGTATGTAGGCTCGGGTTTCGTGGGCCGCAGCTAATTCGATCTTTCTTGTCTCTCTCAGCTTGAGATAGCTGATTCCGATAAAGGCAACCAGGCCAGCTGCAAGAAATTTTCTCGGTATGCGGGCAAAAAGGATGGCGAGTCCTGGCAATAAAGCGAGTAGCGGTACGTAGAGATAGACGCTAAAGAGCCGGCCAGGAAGGAAGAGCAAGGGCAGCATCAATGCGAGTGTTCCTGCCAGGGCTTTGGCGAATTCGCGGTTTGCCGCGAAATAGGTCAAAGGCAATAGCAGCAGCGCTCCGAACTTGTTCATTACTGCCTGCTTCGCGTAGAAAGGAATTGTGGTGAGGAGGGATTGTGGAGTGAACCGTAAGGTGTAAACAGTGTCACGTTGCGCGTTCACCTGCATGGCCTGAAGTCCGAAGTTGGCGCTGATGAGGAAGAAGGGCAGGGCGCGCCGCCAGTGGTCCAGCGCAAGCACGACAGGGAAGAAGAGGGCGACTTCTTTTGACTTGTAGGCGAGCCAGAAGCTGAAGAGTGCCAGCGGCCAGTAGCGGCTCTGGAAGAGCAGCCAGGTGACCAGGCAGAAGGTGGCGGCCAGTAGATCGAAGATGTACATTGGCTTCCACCATGCCTCGAGCAGCGAAGCGTGAAAGAGAAAGAAGATCGATACGGCTGCGGCGTCTAATTCGTTCGCACCTTTCTTTTTTAGGAGCCAGAAGATGAGGCCGCAGTTCAATAAGTGTATGGCGAAGAGCGGTGGGATGTAGCGCTCGAAGTGGAGGCCGAATGCGAGGCCGGTAACCCGATAAAAGAGCGCGCCAGTGGGCCTGGTGTTGGTTTTGGAAAAGACAGGGGTGACCAGTTCTTTAACAAAGGAATCTAGTCCGGCAACGGTAGCCCAACTGAGGTTGTCGAGATCGTCATCTGAGAAGTAGCCTTCAAAGGCGGCGCGATTCGTGATGAGGAATAGGGCCAGAATCGCAATGATGAAGAGGGCTCGCTTCATTAGTCCTTGTGCTTGAGGAAGTCAAAATCACAGCCCAGATGGGCTTGCTCGACATGCTGCAGGAAGAGGCTTCCATAGCCGCGATCATAGTGTGGTTTGCGTGCAGGGATCAATGCCAGTCTGGCATCCAGCTCTTCCTGGCTCAATTCGAGTTGGATCGTTCGGTTGGGCACGTTCAATTCGATCCAGTCGCCGTTCTGCACTGCGCCCAGTGGGCCTCCAATGGCCGCTTCGGGGCTGATATGAAGAACGACTGTGCCGTAGCTTGTGCCGGACATCCGGGCGTCCGAGATGCGAACAACATCGCTCACTCCTCGCAGCATCAGGGATTTGGGCAAGGGAATCTGGCCCCACTCCGGGAAGCCCGGGCCGCCGTGTGGCCCTGCATTGCGCAATACGAGCACGTTCTCTGGTTCGACCAGAAAAGACTCGTCGTTGACCTTCTGGAGCATTTCATCCTTAGACTCAAAGACGATGGCTCGACCGCGACTGACCAACAAATGTTCAGAGGCCGCACTTGTCTTGATCAGTGCTCCATTGGGAGAGAGGTTGCCACGCAGGATCTTGATGCCGCCATCAGCGTCGAGCGCGTTTGGAATAGACCGGATAACGCTCTGCTCATGCGCGTGGTGGGCTGCGAGTTGATCTCGCAATGTGATACCGCTGACGGTCTGTGCGTCGCCTTCGAGCAGCGGCAGAAGGATTTGTAAGAGCGTTTCTGCGCCACCTGCATAGGCAAAATCTTCCATCAAGTATTGGCCATGGGGCTTGAGGTCGAGCAGGAGAGGGGATTGCGCGGAGATGGCCTCAAAATCATCGAGAGTGAGCGGGATCCCAAGTCGGCCGGCTATTGCGAGCAAATGCACGACTGCATTGGTGGAGGCGCCTGCAGCCATCAGCGCAGTGATTGCGTTGTGGAATGCTGGGCGAGTCATGACCTCGCGTGGAGTTGGCCCATGGCTTGCCATTGCTACAGCTCTGGTGCCGCTTTGTTCGGCGATGGCGTAGCGTCGCGAGTCTACGGCTGGCCATGCTGCCGCGCCGGGCAGGCTCATGCCGAGTGCCTCAGTCACCAAGGCCATAGAGGAGGCCGTGCCCATCACCATGCAAGTCCCAGACGAGCGGGCGATGGAACACTCCAGTTCTTCCATGTCCTCGTCGTTGAGTTTGCCTGAACGGAAGAGGTCGAAATGTTTGCGTCCGTCCGTGCCGCTTCCTAGTGTCTTTCCGCGAAAGGTGCCAGATAACATCGGTCCGCCGGGAACTACGATTGCCGGTACGTTGGCGCTTGCCGCTCCCATCAGGAGTGCGGGGATGGTCTTGTCGCATCCACCAAGCAGGACCACTGCATCAAGAGGGTTCGCGCTGATCATCTCTTCGACATCCATACTCATGAGGTTGCGGTAGAGCATGGCGCTGGGCTTGAGAAACATCTCGCCCAAGCTGATCACCGGGAATTCGCACGGGAAGCCCCCGGCGGCCCAGACACCTCGCTTTACGGCTTCTGCTACCTGTGTGAGATGGCGATTGCAGGGGTTGAGATCGGATGCCGTGTTGCAGATGCCGATTACCGGTTTGCCTTCGGTTGCGGCTCTCGTCAGCCCTTGTGCACGAAGCGTCGAGCGGCGGGCAAAGGAATAGTATTCTCGGGAATCGAACCAGTCTAGGGATCTTAGTTTTCGCACCACCGCTCAGTTTATCGTGTGTGGGGCTAGAATAAGCTGCCTTGTTCGGCTTGTGAAAACTGTTTCTTGCGCGAGCCACCGGCACGAAGCCAATAGAGCTCGTTTTCGCAGTCCA
>JBKJUN010000854.1:0-3334 GCA_046590555.1 Bryobacter sp.
ACGCGATCTAACGACAAGGGCGATTACTCCTTTGCCGATCTCCCTCCAGGCCGCTATTCGATAGCAGGAACTGCACCCCAACTCTCTCTCCCTGCACCCATCCTCTTTACCCTCGAAATAACTCCACTTACCCTCAACATCGAGCTCAAAGTCAGTGTAATCACCCAGAGCGTCAATGTCGAAGATTCCGCGGCTAACGCCGTCGCCGCAGACACCCGTAACAACCCTGCAGCCCTCGTCCTGCGAGGCGAAGATCTCGACATGCTGGGCGACAAACCAGAAGACCTCATCTCAGACCTGATGGCTCTGGCAGGCCCATCAGCCGGCCCAAACGGCGGTGCCATCTTTGTCGACGGTTTCAGCGGCGGTCAACTCCCCTCCAAAGACGCCATCCGCGAAATCCGCATCAACCAAAACCCCTTCGGCCCAGAGAACGATCGCGTCGGCTTCGGCACCATCGAAGTCTTTACCAAACCGGGCTCAGAGAAGTTCAAAGGCGCAATCTACTACAACTTTGCCGATGCAGTACTAAACACCCGCAACCCATACGCCGCCCGCAAAGCCCCATTCAACCTCCACGAATTCGGCGGCAACTTCGGCGGCCCCATCAGCAAAAAATCCTCCTTCTTTGTCGACGTCCGCCGCGACGATATCGACAACGGCGCAGTCATTTCTGGAGTAACGTTAAACCCCGTCTCCCGCGAAATCATCAACCCCTACACCGACGTCTTCCTAATCCCCCAAAAACGCCTCTCCGTCTCCCCTCGGGCAGACTGGCAACCCTCTTCCAACTTCACCATCACCGCCCGTTACACTTACCTCGAAGCAAACGTCACAAACTCAGGCGTCGGGAGCTTCAATCTGCCCGAACGCGGTGTCCTGGCCAAAAGCACATCAAACACTGCCCAACTCACCGGCACCTGGATCCTCGGCCCCAACACAGTCAACGAAACCCGCGCCCAGTTCTTCCGCCTCGCCTCCTCAAATCTCCCCAACAACACCAACCCGGCAATTCAAGTACTCGGAGCCTTCAACGGCGGCGGCTCCACTATCGGCACATCATCAGACGCCCGCAACAGCTTCGAATTACAGAACTACACCTCCACCAGCCGGGGCCGTCACACTCTCCGCTTCGGCATCCGCTTGCGAGGTGAATCCGCCGACACCAGAGTCTTCAACAACTTCAACGGCACCTTCACCTTTGGCGGCCCAAACTCCATTGAGCAATTCCGCCGCGCCACCCCAACCCAGTTCACCTTAAACGCCGGGCAGCCCGCCCTCTCGGCGACTCAAATCGACGCCGGCCTATTCATCGGCGACGACTGGCGCATCCGCCCCAATCTCACCCTCGGCTACGGCCTCCGCTACGAGACCCAAACCAATCTCGGCGACCATACCAACTTTGCTCCCCGCATAGCACTTGCCTGGGCCCCCGGCCGCACCAAATCAAAACCCAAAAGTGTCCTCCGCGCCGCCACCGGAATCTTCTATGATCGCTTCGGCTTGAACAACACCCTCAACGCCACCCGCTACAACGGCATCCTCCAGCAGCAATACGTAATAGCGAACCCCGGCTTCTATCCCAACCTCCCCACCCCAGCTCAGCTAGCCGCAGCAAAAGCGCCCCAAATCATCCAGCGCCTCAGCACCGATCTCAATGCCCTGCGCATCTGGCAAACTGCCATCGGCTATGACCGTGAGCTCCGCCCCGGCACCACAATCTCCTTCACCTATGCCAACGCTCAAGGCGAGCGGCTCTTGCGCTCAAGAGTCCTTACCGGCCCCATCTTCCAGGCCGAATCCACTGGCATCTACCGCCAGCGCCAATGGATTACCAGCCTCAACTCGCGCATCTCAAGCAAGCTCTCGATCTTCGGCTCACACGTCTGGAATCGTGCCAGAGCCAACACAGACGGCATCGGCACCTTCCCGGCCAACCCGTCAACCGACAACGGCGAATTCGGCCCTGCGGCAACCGACATCCGTCAGCGCGTCAGTCTCGGCGGCACCATCGTCTCCTGGCTGGGCATCCGCTTAAACCCTCTCCTCACCGCAGAATCCGGCACCCCTTACGACATCACCGTCGGTCGGGACCTCTACGGCACCACCCTCTTCAACGGCCGCCCAAGCATCGCCACTGACCCAAATAAGCCTGGCGTCATCGCAACCTCAAAATACGGCTTCCTCGATCCCAATCCGCCCCCCGGCGCAGCAGCAATTGGACGCAACTACGGCAGAGGCCCAAACAACATCCTGCTCAATCTTCGCCTCAGCCGCACCTTCTCCTTCGGCCTCGGCGAAGGCCGCGAGGCACCAACCAATATCCCTGGTGGAGGAGAGCGGCGCGGCGATGCCTCCGGCGTTTTCTCCAGCGGCTCGGCCACCGGCCCAGGCGGCGCGAAGACCCCACGCAAATACAACGCCACTCTTGGTCTATCGATCCGCAACATCCTCAACCGCAACAACCCCGGCCCGATCATCGGCAACCTCGCCTCCCCCCTCTTTGGTCAGGCCAACCAACCCGCCGGCTCGGCAGTCCCTGTCGGAACCGCCTTCTCAGAATCCGCCAACAACCGCCGCCTCGAAATCCAACTCCGCTTCACTTTCTAATTACATAAATACGAGATACGCTCATTAGTGTGAAGTCAAAAAGCCAGCGCAACGAATCAACGAAAACATTCGCATCCGAAGTTATTCCTCAGGTCATACCAGCCCCTCTAGACAGAGAAGCTACCCGCGCCCGTATGTTTGATCGCATGCGCAACGCCAAAGATAGTGGCACTGGCCCCGAAAGAACTTGGACTCGCGACGAAATCTATGAGCGTTGAGCTCATTCGGCGGCTGGAAACACAGAGTGTTTCCATTGGCATTCGCAAGATCAAGCTCGTTTTTCGAAGGAAACGATTAAAGGCCGAATGCGCTTCCTAATCCCCGGCGGCTCCGGCCAAGTCGGCACCCTCCTAGCCCGCCGCCTCCACGCTCAAGGCCACGAAGTCACAGTCCTATCCCGTTACCCACAAACCATGCCCTGGCGCAGCCTCCCCTGGGACGGTGCATCCGCAGGCACCTGGGCTTACCTCCTCGACACAACCGACGTAGTTATCAACCTCGCTGGCCGCAGTGTCGATTGCCGCTACACCGAGGCAAACCGCGCCCAAATCCTGCGCTCCCGCATCGAATCAACCCGCATCTTAGGCGAATGCATCGCCCAAGCTAAAACCCCACCCAGCCTCTGGCTCAACGCCTCCACCGCAACCATCTACCGCCACGCCTACGACCATGCGCAAGACGACATCACAGGTGAACTCGGCAGCAAAGATTCCACCTGGGGCTT
>JBKJUN010001056.1:0-1702 GCA_046590555.1 Bryobacter sp.
GCTGATTGAGAAGTTGGGTGTAGCGGCGATGGGGCTTGATTCGGCGAAGGATCGCCGTGAGTTGGGCTGGATTCCGTTGTCGGAACTAGAGCCTGGGGCGGCGGCGAAGGTGGAGAGTGCTTTTGAGCGAGATCGGGATTTGCTGGAGTATCTGAATTCGCTTGGAATTCGCCCGCAGGCTTTGCTTAGGATGGTGGCGGTGAACGTGGATCAGACCGTTACGCTCGATATCGCGGGGCAGATGGTGCCGCTGGGGCATACGGCTGCGTCGAAAGTGTGGGTATCGAAATCGTAAGAGATTGCCGCTAGATCGAAAGGGATTTAACAGTGCGGCTGAGGCCTTCTTCGAGGCCAATTTTGGGTTCCCAGTTGAGGACGCGTTTGGCTTTGGCGATGTCAGGCTGGCGGCGGGTGGGATCGTTCTCTGGTAGTGGGTGGAATTCGAGGGGGCTTGAGGTGCCAAGTAGACGCTGGATGCGCTCGGCGAATTCGAGGAGTGTGATTTCTTCGGGGTTGCCGAGATTGACTGGCTCTCTTTCGTCGCTCAACATGAGGCGGCAGAGGCCGTCTACCATATCGTCGACATAGCAGAAGCTGCGGGTTTGGGTGCCGTCGCCGAAGATGCTTAGAGGGCGGCCGTTGAGGGCTTGCGAAAGGAAGGTTGGCACTACTCGGCCGTCGTCGAGCTTCATGCGCGGACCGTAGGTGTTAAAGATTCTGGCGATGTTGGTGCGGAGACCGAATTTGCGATGGTAGGCCATGGTGATGGCCTCGGCAAATCGCTTCGATTCGTCGTAGCAGCTTCTTGGGCCAATTGGGTTTACGTTGCCCCAGTAGCTTTCTTTTTGGGGATGTTCGAGCGGGTCGCCGTAGCACTCGCTGGTAGAGGTGAGGAGCACGCGGGCGTTGAAGAGCCTTGCGACTTCGAGCATGTTGCGGGTGGCAGTGGAGCCGGATTCGAGGGTCTCGATTGGATGGTTGAGGTAGTCTTTGGGGCTGGCTAGCGAAGCGAGGTGGCAGACCAGATCGAAGGGGCCGAGGGCGTCCATCTTTTGAACGAAATCGAGGGAATTAGCGTCGGCTTGGTGGAAGATCAGGTCGTTCAGGTGGGCCAGGTTTTCGGGGCGTCCGGTGATGAAATTGTCGATTCCGGTCACTTTGTGGTCCTCGGCGAGGAGGCGCTCACAGAGGTGGGAGCCGATAAAGCCGGCGGCGCCGGAGATCAATACATTCACTCTTTCAGTGTAGTTCGCCCTGCTTCGTGTTAGTTTGAGTTTTCCGATGGTGATCTTCGCAATACTGCTTGTCTTGAGCCTTAGTGCCTTTTGCTGGCGGCTTTATCCGATCCTTGTACGGATTCGTGATTCGAAGCCGGAGCCCGGGTTCTCGATGACTCATTGGCCACGGAGGTTGTGGGTTTTCTTTTGGGAGGTGCTGCTGCAATCTAAGGTGATTGCACAACGACCTCTGCCGGGCATTGCGCACGCGCTGGTGTTTTGGGGGTTTCTGGCCTTTGGACTGGTAACGCTGGATCACTTTGCTCGCGGGTTTGGAATTGGGTTTTTGTCGCATGACGGCGGCTTTTCGCGGTTCTATTTTGCGTTTGCGGCTTTGTTTGGATTTGGAACAGCGGTGGGGATTGCGGCGTTGTTTGTTCGTCGATTTATCGTGCGGCCACGGTGGCTGGGTGAGAAGGTTTCTG